>NZ_JAANBJ010000004.1:0-116668 GCF_011394325.1 Staphylococcus sp. 11007852
AAAAAAGTGTGCCTTTGTTGACACACTTTCAACTGATTTTCTAGTATATTTGAAACTTAATATTTTCTGTATTAGCGATTAATTTGATTGTTAGGTTTTGCAGAGAATTTACTATGCACACGCATCATTGCTTCTATACGTGCTTCAGCTAAATGTTCAGCTGCTTGTAAAGGCAAGATATCCTGTTCCTTCGCAATCGTAAAAATTTTATCCATTTGATCATAGACACCTTGAACTTTTTTTGTAGCACGTTCACGATTGTAACCATTTAATTCATCGGCAACATTAATCACACCACCGCTGTTAACTACAAAATCTGGTGCATATAAAATACCACGATCTTTTAACATTTGACCATGTGTATCGTCCTCAAGTAATTGGTTATTCGCACTACCACAAATCATTTTAACTTTTAATGTTGGGATCGTTTCACTATTCAGGATACCACCCAGTGCACATGGTGCGAAGATATCCGCATCCACACTATAAATGTCATCGATGTGAACAGCTTTGGCACCAAAGGCATCTACAGCGCGTTGTACTGCCTCTTCATTAATGTCCGTTACAATGAGTGATGCGCCTTCTTCATGTAAAAACTTACACATATGATAAGCGACATTACCGACGCCTTGAACCGCAACAGTCTTACCTTCTAAATGATCGGTACCAAACACTTCTTTAGCTGTACGTTTCATCGCATAATAGACACCTAATGCAGTCATCGGACTAGGGTTTCCACTAGAACCGTAAGATTCACTTACACCACAAACATAAGGTGTCTCTTGAAAAATCATATCCATATCTTCAACCGTTGTACCCACATCCTCTGCAGTAATATAACGGCCATCAAGGCTATTAATATAACGTCCTAAAGCTCTAAAAAAAGCTTCTGATTTATCCGTTTTGGGATTACCGATTACAACTGTTTTGGCACCACCTAGATTCAGTCCAGCCGCAGCATTTTTATACGTCATGCCCTTCGCAAGACGCATAACATCAACAATTGCGTCCTCTTCTGATTGATAATTCCAAAAACGACATCCTCCTAAAGCTGGTCCGAGTGTAGAGTCATGAATACAAATAATCGCTTTTAAACCACTCGCCTTATCATGACAAAACACCAATTGCTCGTAATCTGCTTGCTCCATTCGTTCAAAAATCATTTCCATTCCTCCTTTGTGTGATCGCTCGTACCCTATACATACATCTCTTCCCATAAAATATATGTACTAAGACTATATTACCCCTTTGAAAAAAGATGTAACGACGGAATGTAAGCGTTTACAAACCTCTTTCGTTATCTTATCACAATCTTCAATTAAAATCATTCATGTTAATTAAAAGTTTTTTATTTTTAATCGTTTACTATGCGTACGCTTAATTTACAAAATAAGCCTTTTTCCACAATGATTATAGATATTTCCCTAATAGTGCTATTATGCCAAAAATTTTAAACTATAGATAACATAATGAAGAAAGGAAGATATCTCATGATTCAAGCACATGAACGTGTTGCTGACGTTGTGACGAAACACCCTAAAACAGCAGACGTATTTCGTCAATATGGTATAGATTTTTGTTGCGGAGGCCAAGTTTCAATTGAAGAGGCTGCTACCCAAGCCAAGCGTATAGAACTACCCGAATTAATGGATAAACTCGAAGCTGCAAGCCATTTACAAGGAGAGGGTATTAACCCTAGTTACTTAGATGTACCTTCACTTGTGCAATATATTCAAGCACGTTATCACGAAACGTTAAAAGAAGAATTCAAACAACTAACGCCTTACGTGACAAAATTAGCACGAGTACATGGACCTAATCATCCTCACTTAGTTGAATTAAAAGAGGTTTATGATGATTTTAAAGCTGCAATGCTTACCCATACGGATGAAGAAGATCATCAAGCATTTCCAAAACTTGTTGAGGCGCATCAAGGACAGCACGTCGAACATCTTGATGCAGCAATTCAGTCGCTTGTCGATGATCATACAAGTGCAGGTGCTAAATTAGAACACATGCGCCGTCTTACTAATGACTACCAACCCCCTATGGAAGCATGTGGTACATGGAGATTAGTGTATACGCGTCTTGAAGCGTTAGAAAAAGAAACACATGATCATGTACATCTAGAAAATCATGTATTATTCCCTAAAGTTCAACAAAGCGAAACTGAAACGAAATAATTGCACAATCATTAAAAATCGCCTTCAAACGACATCCACTGATGTGTTTTGAAGGCGATTACTTTAGAGTATCATTTGCATATTGAAAAGTTATCAACTAAAGCGAAACGATAATATTGTTTATGTTTTTAAACTCAGCACCTGAGCCATATCAAATGCCCATCGTTCTAGTAATTCTGGTCCTCTTAATAACGCTTCTGACAATGGCATTGGTCGAGACGCAATTGAAAAGACGGCATCGATACCATGTTCATACACCGCTTCATATCCTTCACCTAGCGTCCCTGCCACTGCGATGACTGGCTTGTGATGTGCTTGTGCTACTTTGGCCACGCCTATAGGTGTTTTGCCATAAATGGATTGACCATCTATCTTTCCTTCACCCGTTACTACAAGATCACATGCTTTCACATGTGACTCGAACTGAGTAGCAGCTTGTACCACTTCGATGCCTGGTTTCAGTTGAACGTTCAATGTTGCGAGCAACCCTGCGCCTAAACCACCTGCTGCGCCTGCTCCTGGAACATTTGAAACATCTTTATTTAATGTTTTATGAATCATTTTACTAAAATGCGTCAATGCACGTTCTAATTGATTACATTGCGCTGCTGTTGCACCTTTTTGAGGACCATACACAGCTGTTGCACCACGGTCACCTAACAAAGGATTGTCAACATCACAAGCAACATCTATTTTCACTGCTTTGAGCCGTTCATCTAACGTCGAGATATCGATTGAAGCAAGTTGCTGTAGCGCGCCACCACCATAGGGTATCGTTTTTCCACAGCCATCTCGCAATTGTCCACCTAAAGCTTGTATTAAACCTGCACCACCATCATTGGTGGCACTACCACCAATACCAAGAATCAAATGCGTGACGCCTTGATTCAGCGCATCTATGATGAGTTCCCCCGTTCCGTAAGTCGTCGTGATTAAAGGGTTTCGTAAATGTAGCGGTACTAACTCTAATCCGGACGCTTGTGCCATTTCAATGACCGCTGTACGCCCTTTATTCCCTATACTATATGTGGCATCAACAGGATGACCAAGAGGACCGGTTACCGTCACTGTGCGCCACCGTCCATTTAACGCATCATGTAATGATTGTGACGTGCCCTCACCGCCATCTGCCATAGGTATTTTGTCAATCATCCATGTATCGTTAAACACGCGTCTAAAACCCCGTTCAATTGCATTTGCTACTTCTAGGGCAGACATACTTTCTTTAAATGAGTCTGGTGCAATGAGTAAACGTTTCATTTTCACACGCTCCTTATACGACATAAATAGGGTCGAGACAAACCGTCTCAACCCTTATTTGATACACTTACGCTACTTGTTCAGCAACATAGATACTGCGCTTTAACCATTTACCAGTTTTTTCATCATAATCATCACACGTAATTAACGTCAGTTGATGTTTATCTTTTTTCATTTCATTAAGCACTTCAACTGCGTATGGGTCTACATCCTTAATTGATGTAATTTTGTATTTACGCTTTTCTTTACCTACCGTAAAGAAGACGTCATCCCCTTTTTTTGCATCGTGCAATTTCGTAAACTGATAATTCAAAGCATAATCCGTGTGACCTGCAATCGCGATATTTTGATCGCTTAAGGATTCACGTTCTTCTGCAAAACTGACACCTCGTTCTAATTGTTGTGGTGTTGCTGGCCCTGGATACACTGGTTCATTAATATCTACAGAAGGGATGGACAATACGCCTGCAACTTGTGATTTATCTTTAGGAATTTCAATTTGTTGCGGTGCGGTTGCTTTTTTTTGATTACTTTCATATTGTTCTATTTTCTTATCATTTTCTTTTTTAGTAAAATACGTATCAATTTGTGGTCGAAATGCTAAATATAAACCACCTAATATCAGTAATACACCTATTAAAGGCATCATCACTCGAGATAATCGCTTCATATGCTATACGCCTTTCTATGATAGAATCATTTATATTTTACCATATTAAAATGTGAAACGAATCATTTATACATTGACATTTCATTAAAAAAGTCGGGGCGACACATAAAGACTAAATTTGTATATAAGACATAAATCATTAAACCTATGATTGTCCCTAACGCCTCGCTTTTCTAGGCGCCTTACCTCAACTAGGGAGCATTACAGAAATCTAATTGATTTCGTTGTAATGCCCGCCGGTGCATGAAGACGTTAGGAATGAAATGAATTACGTCTTCAGTACACCTATGAACATGCGTGAATAGGTGGTCAATAGCCTAATTGCGGAAAGCTTTTAAGCGCATACGCAATCCAGTCAGCTACTGCCTTATATATTTTCGGTTGCGGCTAAATGCCTCAGAAGTCTCGGGTAAGGGATCAATCACAATGCATCATAGTAGACTAAATCGATTTATATAAATAAATAAAACCAACAAAGTTCATGTACAAATGAACTTTGTTGGTTTTTGTGATTAACAGGTCTGCTATGTCCTAACCCGACATTAAGAATTATATTTGTTCTGCTTCATCTTGTACCAGTGGTTGGTCAGGTTTCACGAAGAACCATAAAATGATTGCAATCACGACTAAGATAAGCATGGATAATAACGTTGATTTCCAACCGATGCTATCTGCTAAAACCGCCGCAACGATTGGACTTAACATTGCACCAATGTTCCCCCATAGATTCATCCATCCTGATACTGACCCAGAGAAGTTTCGTCCAATATCAGTGGCTGAAGCCCAGCTCATTACCATCGATAAGCCAACACCAGCTAAACAAAATGACATCCATGTTATATTCATTGCTAATGATGTGGCATTAACCGCAAAATACAATGAAATACCAAATACTACAAATCCAAAGATTGCGATTGAAGCACGTGCGATAAATCTCGACTTTCCTGAACTTAAAATTCTATCTGAAATGGCACCACCAACCATGATTAAAATAAACATGAGTAACCATGGAATACCTGCTAGCTTACTCATCGTTAATGTGTCAATTTTATATTGATCAATTAAATATGTCGGATACCAAATTAAAAATAAAGTGATGACAAACTGTACTACAAAATACTGAGCCGCAATAGCATAAAAGCTAAATCTTGTGAAAAAGCGCCCCCATGGTGCTGTTGATTTTTCAGTTTGTACTACGTCACGGTTTTCCATAATATAAAGCTTTTCAGCATCATTGACCATTTTGTGATGTTCTGGTAAATCTTTCGCAATAATCGCCCATAATAAAGCAATTAGAAAACCAACAATACCAAATATAATGAAAACCGCTTGCCAACCGAAAGTGTTGTAAATTGCCACCGTAATAAATGGCGCAAGTACAGGTCCAAAATAGGATCCTGCTAACAATGCACTTGATGCACGCCCTTTTTCATTTTTTGCAAACCAGAACGTATTAAATACAGCATTAGACGGATACATAGGTGCCTCCCCAACACCAAATAAGAAACGTACTGCAAATAATACCCCGTGATTTTTTATAACCCCTGTTAAAATTGTGAATGCACTCCACCAAACCAATGCAATTGAAAGCATCTTTTTCGGACCAAATTTTTCTGCTAAAAATCCTGATGGTACTTGCATTAAAGCATAACCGAGTGAGAAAAATGTCGCAAGAAGCGAAAATTGTGTTTTAGTTAAGTTTAAATCTTCCATCATTGGTGTTGCGATATATGAAATATTAGCTCGGTCCATATATGCAATGACCCCAATTAAGAAAAACATCCCTGCAAACAGCCAACGTATATTTGTTCTCTTTTCTTTAAGTTGATTCATGATTTGCCCCCTCTTTTTCATTAGGTCATCTGATGACCAATTCAGTTAGCTTTTTGAATATACCACATCAAGAAAGCGGTTACAATAAAAATTTGAAAATTTTATGAACGAAGTCGCAATATTTAGATTTATCATATATCAAAGTAATATTTAAATTGATTTAACCAATTATAGTTAGCTTTTATAATTAATAACTGAGATTAATTTAATTTAATATTTTGCATTACTTTAAATTATTTTAGTTTGACATAACGCCCATGTACAAACCAATATAGCGCTATACACATGAATATAATGATTGCTGTTATACCATACATTGCTTGGAACCCTAATGAAGTTGTTATAAACCCAAGTAAAAATGGACCAAATCCCAAGCCAAAATCTAAACCAATATAAAATGTAGATGTCGCGATTCCTATGTGTGCTTTGTTTGAGACTTTGATCGCAGCAACGTTACATACAGCTGTCATCGCACCATACCCTATTCCAAGTAATGCACCTGAAGTTAATAACAGCCACCCCGTATTGCTTGAAAGCACAGCAAGCATCGCTAACCCTATAGAAAAAAGCAAAAGTGCTGGGTATGCAATTTTATTCTCATTATAGCGGTCCATTATTTTCCCTATAAGTGGACGCGTCAAAATCGATGCGATAGCATACGCTATGAAATAGTAACCTGCTAATGTGAGCAATTGCAGTTGTTGGGCATAAATTTGTATAAATGATAGTACCGATGCATAACCTAAACCACAAATTAAAATCACACTTGCAATCGGTAATGCAGGGATTGAAACAAAGTGAGACAGTTTAAACTGCTTATCTTCAGACTTCAAAGGTTGCGTTTGAAAACGAACATTTAAAGTTAACGCTAATACAAATGCACAAAGTGCAATACCTACACATAGTGTAAATAGCACATACGTCGGATAATGTTGTGCTAACATTAAACCTACAAATGGTCCGATTGCTGCACCAATAACTAAACTCAAACTAAATAAACTGATACCTTCTGCCCGTCGTTCAACAGGCGATAATAACGCAACGAGTGTCCCCGTCGCAGTTGTTGCGATAGCTAGTGCAAAACCATTTAAAAAGCGCACAATCATTAACAAAATCAATGATCCTTCTAAAAAATAAAGACATTGTGTCACTGTAAATGCCGCTAGACCAATCAATACTATTTTTTTAGGACCCATAACGTTAATAAAACGCCCTGTAAGAAAACGTCCGAATAGTGAACCTACAATGAATAGCCCCATGACAAGACCTGCCAAACTTTCAGATATATGGTATTTTTCAACAGCATATTGTGTGATTACCACAATTAATAAATACATCGTTAAGTAAAGTAATAAACTCACCACAAAATTAACGATATAGTTTTTAGTAAATAACCGCGTAGTCGTAGATGCCAAAAAACCCCTCCCATAAAGTTAGTTTTGCTAACTAATAGCATTTTAAGTTTAAACCCTTCCCAATATTTTCGCAATCCACATTAATGCATGAAATCCGTTTTGCACGTAATTCTGAATTTAATTTCATACACAAATGTGATTTAATAGAGTTGGAAGCGCTTAATTTTTTTATACATAATTTTTAAAAATATCCATTAGAAGTTACAACACTTCAACAACTTCAATGTTAAATAAAATCGAATTAGAGGTGGCAGTTGAATGCAATCAATACAGGAATCTGAATTAAAGAAACAATATCTTGATTTACTAGCAGAAAAATATGATTCAGAGGAAAAAGTAGCAACAGAAATTATAAGTTTAGAATCCATTCTAGAACTACCAAAAGGTACGGAGCACTTTGTGAGCGATTTACATGGTGAGTTCAATGCGTTTCAGCACGTCTTACGTAATGGATCAGGTAATGTTAAAGCAAAAATTCATGATATTTTTAATGACCGCTTAACAGTTCAAGAAATGAATCAGCTTACTGCCTTAGTTTACTACCCTGAAGATAAAATTAAGTTAATTAAAAGTGAATTCAATTCTAAAGCTGACCGCGATGCTTGGTATACAAGTACGATTCATCAACTACTTGAGTTAATTACTTACACATCTTCCAAATATACACGCTCAAAATTGCGTAAAGCATTGCCTAAGCGCTATGTATTTATTATTGAAGAGCTGCTTTATAAAAGTAACAAATACAATAATAAAAACGTGTATTACAACACAATCATTGAACAAATTATTAATCTTCATCAAGCGGATAAATTAATCATTAGCTTATCAAACACTATTCAACGACTCGTGGTAGATCATTTACATGTTGTTGGTGATATTTATGACCGTGGTCCTGATCCAGATAAAATTATGGACACATTGATTGATTATCATTCTGTAGATATTCAATGGGGGAACCACGATGCATTATGGATGGGCGCTTATGCTGGCTCTCAAGTGTGTCTTGCCAACCTACTCCGTATATGTGCGCGCTATGACAATTTAGATATTATAGAAGATGCTTATGGCATTAACTTAAGACCTTTACTAACGTTAGCAGAAAAATATTATGATGATAATCCTGCTTTTCGTCCAAAAAAGCATCCTGAAAAAACACCGTCTGAATCTGAAAAGTTACAAATCACAAAAATACACCAAGCTATCGCAATCATCCAATTTAAATTAGAAGGTCCTATCATTAAACGTCGTCCTGAGTTTGAGATGGAGAGTCGTCTGATATTAGATCGCATCAATTATCGTGAACTTACGTTAGATATCAACGGTCAGACCTATCCATTAGAACATACATGTTTTAAAACGATTGACCCTAGAAATCCTACTGCACTATTAGAAGAAGAAAAAGAAGTGATGGATAAATTAATTATTTCCTTCCAAGAATCTGAAAAGTTGCGTCGCCATATTGATTTCTTAATGAAAAAAGGAAATCTTTATTTGCGCTACAATGGAAACTTATTAATCCACGGCTGCATACCAGTGGATGAAAATGGCAATATGGAAGGTATGGAAATCGAGGGTGAATATTATGATGGTCATGCGCTCATTGATAAGTTTGAATATCACGTGCGGAAAGCCTATAACGATATTGAAACACAAGATGATATTTCGACTGACCTTGTTTGGTATTTATGGACAGGAAAATACTCTTCTTTATTTGGAAAACGAGCAATGACAACATTTGAACGTTACTTCATCAGTGACAAAGCAACACATAAAGAAGTTAAAAATCCATACTATCATCTACGTGAAGATGAAAACATGGTCAAAAAGATGCTTAAAGAGTTTGATATGGATCCTGAAACTGGACGCATCATTAACGGACATACACCAATTAAAGAGCGTGATGGTGAAAACCCAATCAAAGCTAATGGAAAAATGCTTGTCATCGATGGTGGTTTCTCTAAAGCCTATCAAAGTACAACAGGTATCGCTGGCTATACGTTATTATATAACTCATTTGGCATGCAACTTGTTGCACACCAGCAATTTAACTCAAAAGAAAATGTACTAAAAACAGGTGAAGACGAATTATCCATACGACGTGTTGTAGACGAAGAATTGGAACGTCAACTTATCCGCGATACGAATAAAGGTGCAGCCCTGCAAGAAGAAATCGAAATGCTTAAAGCGCTCATGGCATATCGTTATATGAAAAAATAATCAACAACGGATTGGGATATAACCATCCTGTATATCAAAACAGCCAACAAAAATTCATTCATCCATGAACTTTTGTTGGCTGTTATTCATCTTCATGTATCAATTTTAATCTATAAGAGGAGAAAAATGGTGAAGGAAAACATTTCTGTGATGACTTTCATAGGCGAGACTTTTGAGGCATTAAGCCAAGACTGAAAATCCATTATGAGATAAAGCTCCCCCAAAAAGAAACGCGTTAGGCACAATCAAAATTGAAATGATTGATGTTCTACCCTTCTTTGAATATGCATATATCACTTTTTTAAAATAAATATTGTGAACAGTAATGAATAGAAAAGTGTTATTTTTCTCTTTTTTCAAATATAATTGGCAATTTTTATCATATGGGTGTAAAATTTAGTAATGTGAATTTTGATGCCAACGTAAGCGTAGAATTACTTTTCGGGCCTTATTGATGCGCATCATCAACTATATAAACATCTTTCAAGTCTATCGACATGTGAAACCACACCCCTTTCACATGTCCGTAGTACTTGACATGTTTTTAATTAAAAAAATTATGAATTTACAGCAACGAACAACTATCTTATAATTATGAAAGCGTTTTCTTTAATGAAGTCAAATGGAGGGGTTTTTGTGTTAGAATCATTAAATAAAATTAATGCGGTTCTTTGGGGTGCACCGAGTTTAATTTTATTAGTAGGTACGGGATTATTCTTAACGTTCGTCCTCAAAGGATTACAATTCAGTAAATTAGGTCATGCATTTAAGCTTGCCTTTGTTCCTAATAAAAAAGATACGGACGAAAGTGAGGGTGATATTAGTAATTTCAAAGCCTTAATGACCTCACTTGCAGGTATGATTGGTAACGGGAATATTGCTGGTGTCGCAACAGCCGTTACATTAGGTGGCCCAGGTGCTGTCTTTTGGATGTGGGTCGTGGGTTTACTCGGTATGACAACGAAATATGCCGAAGCCTTACTTGCTATGAAATATCGTGATAAGAACCCGATTGGTGAATATATTAGTGGTCCGATGTATTACATTGAAAAAGGATTAGGACCAAAGTTCAAATTTTTAGCTATTGCATTTGCCGTTTTTGGAGCATTTGCCGCTTTAGGTATCGGAAACAGCGTACAATCTAATACTATCGCAGATGTCATGTCTACGAGTTTTAATGTTCAAGGATTTATTACTGGTATTATATTAGTGATACTCATCTCTTTTATCATTTTTGGTGGAATCAAACGTATCAGTGATGTAGCAGGATTTTTCGTGCCGATGATGGCCATTTTATACATAGGTGCTTCTATTTTAATTATCATTATGAATTACGATAAAATCATTCCAGCGTTCGGATTAATTTTTGAGCATGCTTTTACACCAGTGTCAGCTGCAGGTGGCTTTTCAGGAATTGTGGTTATGCAAGCAGTCCAACATGGTGTATCAAAAGGTATCTTCTCAAATGAAGCTGGGCTGGGTACAGTCGCACTTATTTCTGGTAATGCCAAAACGAGTCACCCTGTGATTCAAGCACTTGTTGCAATGACAGGTACTTTTATTGTAACGATTGTTGTATGTACCATGACAGCACTCGTATTGCTTGTCACAGGTTTTTGGGATCCATCAGGTGGTCTACTATCAGGTGTCAGTCATGATCCAGGATTAGAGGCTGGTGCGCTCACAAGTAAAGCGTTTGCCTCTTCACTCGGTATCATCGGTGAATACGTTGTGTCACTTTCTGTTATCTTCTTTGGATTTTCAACGATTATCGCTTGGTTTGTCTATGGTGCGAAGTGTTTTGAATACTTATTCGGCGTAAAACTTGTTGTCATTTACGCAGTGATTTATGTCGTTGCTACATTTGTAGGTACTGTAGCAAACTTGCGTTTAGTATGGGCTTTCGCTGATATGGCTAATGCATTAATGATGATTCCGAATTTGATAGGTCTCTTATTCTTATTCAAAGTTATTAAACAAGAAACAGACGATTATTTTAAACCGTCGACTCGTGAATTTAAATAATAAAAAACAAGTTGTGAACGTAATGACTACGCATCACAACTTGTTTTTTTATCGCTTGACATGGGTAGATGATACTGAGGTGATATATAATGAAACAAGAAGCAATTCAAAAAATTAATGAAGTTATAGAACACTCACGTATCGGTGTTTTAGCAACGTCTTATCATGATCAACCAAATAGTCGTTATATGATTTTTTATAATGATGGTCTAGATTTATATACAAAAACAAGTAAACAAACCCCAAAATTTGAAGAAATTAAACATAATCCTAAAGCACATGTCCTCTTAGGTTACGAAGAGAACAATCAATTGCCTTATGTAGAAATTGAAGGTGCAATTGAGATCGTTACAGATCAACAGCAAATAGATTGGCTATGGCAAGAACAAGATAAAACTTTTTTTGATTCAAAAGAAGATCCTGATTTAGTCGTATTACGTGTGATTCCGAACAAAGTTATGCTACATGAACAAAAAGATGGCAACGGACCAATTGAAATTGATGTCAGTAACCTTTAAAATAGGGCATCATACTGAAATGAATAAAACATAAGGAGTTCAACATGATAGCACAATTACAAGAAGTAATGTTATATGTCGATGATCAAGAGAATGCAAAACAGTTTTGGACGGACAAATTGAATTTCCACGTGGTATCTGATGATGTGACGAATGACATGCGCGTCATTATTTTAAAACCGACACCTGACGCTGAAACGGCCATTGTGTTACACGATAAAGCCAAAGTCGAAGCGATGGAAATGGGCGTCGATACCGGTACGCCTTCTTTAATGTTTGTTTCGGAAGATATTCATGCTTTATATGATAACTTAAAGTCAAAAGGCGTAACTGTTGGCGAAAAAGTGGAAATGAACGGTGGCATTGTATTTAACTTCGCCGATGATGAAGATCACTATTTTGCAGTTAGAAACTAAGAATGTATCCATGAATGAACCTCATCAAAAGTGCCTTCAAAATTCATTTTTTAAATGAACTTTGAAGGCTTTTTACATGCAACATATAGCCGATTGTTTTATAAGAAATCGGGATTCCAAACATAATATTACTACGATTAATGCAACTGTTTTAGATGCTAGTGCGTTTTGCCATTGCGTTGTAATTGATACATTTTTTGGTAAATACCACCTTGTTGAATTAACGTATCATGCGTTCCCCGTTCTACAATTTCACCTTGGTGTAAGACAAGGATTAAATCCGCATCTTGAATTGTTGATAGTCGATGTGCTATCGCAAGTGTAGTTCTACCGTGTCTCATTTTCGTTAAAGACTGTTGAATGAGCTCTTCCGTTTCTGAATCAATGTTGGCAGTTGCTTCGTCCAAAATTAAAATTTTCGGATCTATCGCCATAGTACGTGCAAAAGCAATCAATTGACGTTGACCACTTGAAAGCGTACTTCCTTTTTCAATCACTTTATGATCATAACCGTCTTTAAATTTCATAATAAAATCATGTGCATACACAAATTTGGCTGCACCTTCAATTTGTTCAAATGTCATCGTTGGATGATATAGTTTGATATTAGACGCGATAGAACCATAAAACATAAATGGGTCTTGTAGCACTAGTCCAATTTTAGATTTCAGTTCTCCTTTAGGGATGTTTTTTACTGATTGCCCATCAATTAAAATATCCCCTCGTTCAAATTCATAAAACCGCATAAACAAGTTGATAATCGAAGTTTTCCCCGAACCAGTATGACCTACAAGTGCGACTGTTTGACCAGGTTCTGCAGTGAAATCAATGTTTTTTAATACATCATGCTGCCCATCATAACTAAATGACACATTTTTAAACTCAATACGGCCCGCAGTAATACGCGATGCATTTTCAGATTGAACAGGTGCTAAGTCCTCATTGTCCATCATATGAAATACACGGCTAGCAGACACAACTGCTTGTTGGAAAATATTTAAATTTTGACTGACTTGGTTAATCGGCTCAAAAAAACGTTGCATATATTGAATAAAAGCATAAATGGTACCAGCAGTAACCACGGTTTTAAAGCTCAACATTCCAAAATAAGCCAAAATAGCAACTATAGATAATGTTGAAATAAGTGTAATCGCTGGCCTCAATAATAATCCATCAAGACGTATCGTTTTAAGCATATAATCATAGTGCGCACGATTTATTGTTTCAAATTCCGCTTTAAGACGTTGTTCTTGGTTGAACACTTGAATAATTTTCATACCTTCAATTGATTCACCAAGTTTCGCGTTTAAATCTGATAGTTTGCGTCTCGTTTCATAAAAATATACTGATGCATATTTTCTATATAATGCGAGTACTAAAACGATTAATGGAACAAAGCTCATCGCAAAAAATGCCATTTTTATATCTAAAACAAACATCATTATAAAACTACTCATTACCATAAAAATCGCGATTAAAAATGTCGCAAGTACACCTGTAAACATTTCTACGATAGCCTCAGTATCGTTTGTTAACCGTGATACAATACTCCCACTTGGAGTCTGGTCATAAAACCGCATTCCTAAATTAGCTATATCTCTGAAAGCATCAATTCGCAGTTGTTGAATCACTTTTAATGCTAAATATTCTAAATAATACAAACTAAAATAGGCTGTTAATGCACCTAATAGTTCTACACCAATAAATAATACGAGGATAACGATCAGATCATTTCCTGGGAAATGTCTAGGCACAAGGTATTGATCGATAAACACTTTAATGATATAGGGAACCGCCATACTCGCAGCGGTTGTTAATATTAGTAATGATAACGCACGTACAATTAACGACTTAAAAGGTAGCGTATATTTAAGGAGACGACCTAGCGTTTTCATCTGTTCTTTCGATGTCATTTGTGGTTGTGTTTCACTCACGATCAGCCCCCCTTTGTGTTTGTTGATCTAAAGCTTGATTCAAACGATTTTCCATTGCTTGTGCTTGAAACGTTTCCGCATACCACCCTTGTTGTTGGAGTAATGCTTCATGTGTTCCTTTTTCAACAATGGTACCGTCACGCATCACAATAATTAAATCCGCATGCATGACAGCACTCATACGATGTGCTGTAATAATATTGGTTTTGCCTTTTCGTTCTTGTTTCAAATTTTGTAAAATTCGTGTTTCTGTCTCAGCATCCACAGCGGATAGAGCATCGTCTAAGATGAGTACTTCCGGGTTCATTAATAAGGCACGTGCGATGGAAATACGTTGTTTTTGCCCTCCTGATAACGAAACCCCACTTTCACCCACTACTGTGTCATACTGATCGGGTAATGACATAATGTCTTGATGAATACGACTCATTTCACTCACGTGATAAAGCGTAGCGTCATCTATTTCAGGTTCGCTGAATGCAATGTTACCTCGAATTGTTGATGAAAATAAAAAATGATCTTGCGGCACATATCCAAATTTTTCTCTAAGTAGATGAATCGGATACTGATAGAGCGCATGTCCACCATAGGTAATATCCTGTGCACGGGGTGGATCAAATTCTCTTAATAGTAATCGAATTAACAAACTTTTGCCAGACCCTGTATTTCCCACAATCCCCACAGTCATCCCCGGTTCAATGGTGAAATGTACGTGATGTAAATGCGATTCTGTATCGTCTTCAAAGGTAAACTGTTTCAACTGAAATACGATGTTCCCTTGGGGCTTTTCAGATAGTGTTTCATGCGTGTGCGTGTCATTGGGAACTGCTAATAAATCACGAATACGGTCATAAGAAGCACTACCTCGTTGAATAATGTTAAAGAAAAAACCTAAGGCAAGTAAAGGCCATACCAACATACCAAGGTATGTTGTGAAAGTGACGAGTTGTCCAATCGTAATGGCGTTATCTACTACCATATAGGAACCAAATATGACACTTAATAAATAACTGGTACCAATGACGAGCTGAATTGTTGGATCAAACAGTGCATCGATTTTAGTAACAGTGAGATTTTTTAAAACAACACGGTCACTTAATTCACGAAAATCCGCTTCATCCGCACGTTCGTATCCAAATGATTTTGTGACTTTAACTCCCGCAATACTTTCTTGCGTTTTATCATTTAATTCACTAAATGCCCCTTGCGCTTCTTTAAATCCTTTATGAAGTAATTTCCCATAATATTGCGTTAATATTACAAGAATCGGTAGTGGTATCATCGCAATGAATGTAAGTTTTGGGCTGACTGTGAGTGCCATAATCACAAGGGTTATACCGCCCATAATTACCGCATCCGCAATGGTCATCACCCCAACCCCTGCGGTACTTTGAACAGCACGAATATCATTTGTGGCATGTGCCATGAGATCCCCTGTACGATATTTTTGGAAAAAGGATGGCCGCATACTTAAATATTTATCATAAAGTTCTCCTCTTAATAATCGACCAAGTTTAGCACTAGCACCAAAAAGTTGTGTACGTGAGTAAAATCTTAAGATATACACGGTAACGCCTGTCAATAATATAATCATTAAGTACATCATTAAACGCGACGGTGTTAATGACTGTGCTGTAATATGGTCAATTACACGCCCAATGATGTGTGGAGGCACTAAACTGCAACATGCTGTAATCATCATCGCGATGATTGCGGTACTGAACCGCCATTTTTCTTGCTTAAAGAACCAACCGAGTGTTCTAAATACTTTCATAACATCCCTCCCTTTCACGGACGTTCTATCATTGTTAACATTAAATTAATTCGACTGAGCGATAAGCATCGTTACATCTCTGACGCCCCTTTCTCAATTTTATAATGTGATACGACATGCTTCGGCGACAACTTCCACGACATGTTTGACGTCAATCTGGTCAGATAAACCTTCACGCTCAACCCCCAATTTCATTTGTAAATGACAACCAGGGTTTGAGGTAATGATGAGGTTGGGTTGTTGTGTTTTAACATGTTTCATCTTTTCATCTAAAATTTGCATCGCTGCATCATAATGTACTAAATTATAAATTCCTGCCGAGCCACAACAGTGATGTTGATTTGGAAAATCATGTAGTGTCAGTCCAGGTAACTTCGTTAATAGTGATTCGGGTTCTTGAACAACACGTTGCACATTTTCTAAATGACATGACGGTTGATAAACCGCTTCATAATTTAAGGTGTGTCGCACAGGTAACGGATAATCATTTAAGATTTCTGATATATCACGTACTTTGTTAACAAACGCTTTGGCACGGTCATGCCAAAGTGTGCCTTCCTCAAATAACGTGTCATACTCTTTTAACGCTGCACCACATCCCCCTATGGTATTAACGATGTAATCAAAATCATATTGTTCATAAGCCTCAATATTTTGTTTTGCAAGTTGAATCGTACTTAACGTTTGCCCTGCATGGTGTTGAAGTGCACCACAACATGTTTGAGATGGGATATTCGTCACTTGAAGTCCTTGTGCTGCCATAATACGTAGCGCTAGTTGGTTAATATGACTAAAGAACGCATCCATCATACATCCTTGAAAAAAGCCTACTGTAACAGTGCTTTCACACTTAAATGTGCGCTCCCAGTGATTAATCGATGGATGAACTTCAGGCATCACCCTTTGAAACTGTGCATATTTAGGCGCCATTTTTAAGAGATTTGTTGATTTAATTACTTTTTCAAGACCCGATTTTTGATATAATCGCAACCCTTTATTGACAAGGCGTAATCGATTTTTATGCGGAAGTAATCCGTGAAATGTGGTATAACGTATCATCTTTTCAACTTTAGACTTCGGTCGCACGTCATATAATACTTCAACGGCTGAACTTAAAATGTCTCCATAACGCACATGGGTTGGGCACACCGTTTCACATGCCCGGCATCCTAAACATAAATCAATACTTTCTCCCATATCTTCTAAAGTAATTTTCTCTTCTGCAGCCATTTTCACTAAATTTATACGTCCTCTTGGAGAATGTTTTTCATTTTTAAAAGTGACATATGTAGGACAAGCAGGTAAACAATATCCGCACTGCACACAATCAAAAGTGGCCTCGTAATCAAGTTGTGTTTTTAAATTAGTCATGTTGCAACACCAACCTTGACTCTCCGACTTCCGGAAAGATTTTGCCAGGATTTAATAGATTGTCAGGATCTAATGCTTGTTTAATCGCTTTCTGAAAGTGTACACCATTCTCCCCTAATTCTCTTGTCATAAATGGTTTTTTCATCGTACCTATGCCATGCTCACCTGAAAGCGTGCCTCCCAGTGCAATCGCATATTCAAAAATTTCTTCTACCGCACGTTCAACATTTTTAACCGCTATCGGATCTCGCATATTCGCATTAATTGTTGGATGTAGATTCCCATCACCTGCATGACCAAAAATGACAATGTTTAATTGATATTTTTCTTTTAATTCAGATATCTTTTTAAACATTTGTGGGATTTTACTTAAAGGTACTGTGGCATCTTCTGATATTTTCGTATAGCCACTTTCCACTACTGCAGGGGATACCGCTTTACGCACTTGCCACAATGCATTTTCTTCTTCTTTTGTTTGTGCAATTTTGATGTCCGTGACATTTATGTTTTCGAGCGCCTGTTTGATTGTCGTCATTTCTTGCGTCAAAGCTTCAGGCTCTCCATCAACTTCAACCAAAAGAATCGCTGCTGCACTACGTGGTAAATTTAACCCAGCATAATCCACTACTTTATTCACCGCGTGATGATCTAATATTTCCATTTTAGAAGGACGTACACCTGACGTTAATATTTGAGAAATGGATTGTCCAGCCTTCTCAAGTTGTTCAAATACAATCATTGCAGTTTGAGTGGCTTTTGGTTTAGGTATCAATCTTAAGGTCGCTTCTGTGATAATGCCTAATGTTCCTTCAGCTCCAACGAGTAATTTTGTTAAATCATACCCCGTTACATTTTTTATCGTTTGACCACCCGTTTTAATGATATCGCCACGTGCTGTCACCACCTCAAGACCAATGACATAATCTTTCGTAACACCATATTTAACACCGTGGGGACCTCCAGCATTTTCAGCTAAATTCCCTCCAATGGTACACACTGCTGAAGATGATGGATCAGGTGGATACATTAATTGATGCTTTTCTGCTAAGGCATGAATATCAGCCGTTTTCACCCCGGGTCGTGTTTTGATGATTAAATCTTCTGGGTATATGACGGGTGCGTCATTCCACTGTGAAAAATCAAGTACAATGCCTCCTTGAACAGGTAAAGTTCCGCCTGATAAATTGGTGCCCGCCCCTCTAGGATAAATGGGACATTGGTATTGGTTCGCAAGTTTAACAATCGCTTGAACCTCTTTTGTACTACACGGTTGCGTCACAACATCGGAAATATATTGCCCAAATGAACCGTCATAACCATATGACACCAGTGATGCAGTATCATCAAACGCCCGTTCATCTAAAAGTGATTTTAACATTTGTTTCATTTTTTCATGTTGCATCAAATTCCCCCTTTATTTGATAGCGATTTCATGTTTCTATCTATTTTACACGATTCAAATTGGTTTCGCATGGTCTTTATCAATGTTTTGTCATTTTACAATAGAATAAGACCGTACTTATGGTGGCACATCCCTATACCCTTCAACTTTTCATTACGCATCAGTAAAAAGCGTGGCGACTACGTTTAAAAACAATAGTTACCACGCTTTGTATGATTAATGATTATTTACCTTTTTCACGTACATAAAGGCACGGACAGTAATGACGAATAAGATGATCACACCTGCTGTAAAAATTAAATCCCAAGGCATGCGTCCCCACATCAACCAAAAAACAGTATCTTGTTGATAAAACACTGGTAAACGTGCATGCCAATATCCATGTTCTAATGCATCTTTAAGCTGTATATACCCTACTGGCAACAATGTCACTAACACCATTCCAGCAAGACCAATGTTTAATAACCAACATGCAATGGATATCCACTTTTCTGTACGGCGTGTCCATAGTTCAGACCGTGTGATATTACGTAATACGTAAAGTAAAATTGCGATTGAAAACATGCCATACACTCCAGCCATAGAACCGTGCGCATGAGCGGCAGTCCACTGTGTGCCATGTTCGAAATAGTTAATGGCTGGCGCATTGATTAAGAAACCTAAAGCGCCTGCACCTAACGCATTCCATAGCCCTGTAGAAGCTAAGAAAATAAATGTTCCTTGTCTATTTAAAGTAAATAATAAAAACTTGTACAAGTGACACACCACGTTTCCCATTCACAAGACACCTTTCTTCGAACCACAATAATATTATGTTATGATACTAAAAAAGAGGGAGTAGGATGTATGTCTAAATTTGATAACGTGACACCACCAAAACAATTTGCGCAACATCACAAAACCATTTTAGTGTTACGCCATTATGAGTTTACTGCGGATGCCCGCATATTTTTAAGTGAAACCGCACATCACGATTTAAAGGACAACCGCTATCTCATAGATATTGAATTGTGGTCAAAAACAGATGATTTGGGGATGGCTGTTGACTTTAGAATCATCGACAACATTTATAAAACGCATTTAAAACCCAAACTGGACGGCCAATTATTAAATGAAACATTACCCGATATGAATATCACACTTGAAAACTTAATTTACTGGTTTTGGGATACGTTGAGTGCACATTTGCCAGAAGACGTTTCTCTTAATGCCATCACTATGTATGAAACCCCAGAGCAAGGTGTGCGCTTTACCAGAGATATCATGGCACAATAACATTACGGGTATGTTCATATTATGACGCACAAAAATAACCTTCAAAAGTCATTTTCGCTTATGAGCTTTGAAGGTTATTAATTTTGTCATTCTAATATACATATCATTATGCTTTTTCATTCATTAGTGTTTGAATCACTTCAACTAATGCCTCTTCACTATCTACATAGTAATCCGGTTTATAACCTTCATGCGTTGCCGGGCGATTGCGTCGATTGAACCAAATGACACGCCACCCTGCATTTAACGCGCCGATGACGTCATTTTCAAAATTATCCCCTATATAAAATGTACGCTGAGGATTTAAATCCAATTCACTAACGACTTGTTGAAATAGTGCTACATCTGGTTTTGACATACCCTCTTCTGCAGAAATAAAAATATGTGACTCTGGAATGTAATGATCTAATTCAAGTGTTTTTATTTTTAATCGTTGATGATGACTCTCACCATTGGTAATGATGCCACAAGGAATGTCGTGTGATTTTAATAGATATAGTAACGTTTTAATCGGATGTGACAACGCAATCCCATTTAAAGCATTTTCATAATCATGTTGAAATGCGATGGCTTTTCTTTCTGGTAAAGCAATGTCGAAATCATTAAGTGCTGCTGTAATACGATAAATGTGCATTTCAGTTACCGTCATACGACCATCTTGCGTTTGTTCAAATACGAGGTCACTATAGTGACGAAAATGTCGATATAATGACGCAACACTAATATCGCTATCTGCAAAGTGATAATGATACGCAACATTAAATGCTTGGAGTTGATCATACAACGTATCATCTAAATCAAAAATAAACGTATACGTCATGCGTGCCACACCCTTTCTATAACTATTGTTACCGTTATTATAACGTGTTGCGTTACATTTAACACCCTTATTGTCTACAATGATTTAATTAATTTTTGTAAATTTAACAATAACGGCTTACGTCATCGTTGCTTCGTTTAATACGTCCCTAATGTTTTGTAAGTATGCTGCAGTCTCGTCCATCCCAGTTTCATGAAATCTTTTCACAATTTCACTTCCTATGATGACGCCGTCTGAAACGGTAATGATATCATGAACTTGTGAAGCATCTCGGATACCAAAACCAGCCATCACCGGAAGTGGCGTATACGTTTTTAACTTTTGAATACGCTGTTTCAATTCAGGATGAAAGTTGCCATCTTGACCTGTGGTTTGATTCATCGTCACAGTATAGATAAATCCTTCTGCTTTTTCAGCAATGGCTTTCATACGATCTTCTGAAGCGGTCATTGCGACAAGGGAAATGAGTTTGACCTTACGCTTTGGATAGCGCGCTTTTAATTGTTCAATGTATTCAAAAGGCATATCCGGAATGATTACGCCGTAGATCTGAAGCTCATCCATCTTATGCATAAATGCCGCTTCCCCATATGTTTCAATCATATGGGCATAAGTCATCAAAATAAGATGGGTTGACAGCTCATGACGATGTGCGCTGAGCTGATTTAAAATCACCTCTAATGTCATACCTGCTGCTATCGCGCGTTCACCTGCTGCTTTTATGATCGGCCCATCTGCAACAGGATCAGAAAAGGGAATGCCTATTTCTACATAATCCGCACCACTACGATCAAGTACTTTTAACTCCTCGATAAAATGAGGCCCTCCCATTATATATGCGACAAACGCTTTATTCATGATGACCACCTTCCTTATTTTTTATATAATTTCGGATTGTTTCCATATCTTTATCACCACGCCCTGAAACTGTCACGACGATGATTTGGTCTTTATCCATTTGAGGTGCAAGTTTTTCAACATAACTTAATGCATGTGCACTTTCAATAGCCGGTATGATTCCTTCTGCTTTAGAAAAACGAATTAAGGCATCCATTGCTTCAGAATCTGAAGCCGATTCATATGTGACACGTCCTATATCATGATAATAACAATGTTCTGGTCCTACACCCGGATAATCTAACCCAGCAGAGATGGAATGCGCCAATTTAATTTGATGTTCGTCGTCTTGAATTAAATACATTTTTGCACCGTGCAAGATACCTTTTTTACCTTTTGTGATTGCTAAGGCATAGCGATCGGTATCAACGCCATGACCTGCCGCTTCTACACCATAAAGTTTGACATCATCTTCTATAAACGGATAAAATGTGCCAATCGCATTCGATCCACCACCAATACAAGCCACGACCGCATCTGGTAAGCGCTTTGTTTGGGCGCGCATTTGTGCTTTAATTTCATCACCTATAACGCGTTGAAAATCGCGCACCATCGTTGGAAACGGGTCTGGACCTAGCGCTGAACCAAGTAAATAGTGCGTATCATCCACATGTGCCACCCAATATTGTAATGCTTTATTCACTGCATCAGAGAGCGTTCCTTGTCCTTCCTCTACAGAGACCACTGTTGCACCAAGTAACTCCATACGAAATACATTTAATTGCTGACGTTTAATATCTTCTGCTCCCATGAACACGACCAATTCCATATCGAATAATGCAGCAACTGTCGCACTAGCCACGCCATGTTGACCCGCGCCCGTTTCAGCTACAAGTTTCTTTTTGCCCATGCGTTTGGCGATTAATGCTTGACCAAGTGCATTATTAATTTTATGCGCGCCTGTATGGTTTAAATCTTCACGCTTCAGATAAATTTTGGCACCCCCTAGTGCTTCTGTGTATGATTTCGCATAGGTTAACGGTGTTTCTCTACCCACATAGTTTTTTAAATATGATTTGAATGTTTTGAAGAAATTAGGATCTGCTTGCGCTTCCTGATACGCCTCTTTTAATTCTGCAATCGCTGGCATTAATGTTTCAGGCACATAACGTCCGCCGTAGCCACCAAACAACCCATTTTCATCTGCATGTAATTGAATGTTTTTCATTTTATTACTCCTCTCACCGTCTCAACAATTTGCGTCATTTTTTGTGTATCTTTAATACCTTTATCACTCTCGATACCACTTGCAATGTCTACCCCTTCTATAAATGGATAGGATGTTAACAATTGATGAATGTTTTCGTCATTGACCCCACCGGCTACCACTACCGGGGTCTCACTCAGCTGTTTGAGTTTGTGCCAATCAAAAGTTTGCCCAGAGCCTCCAAACATACTGGTCGGCGTATCGACAATGATTTTATCTACATATGGCGCGACATGTTCAATCTGATACATGAGTTCATCATCTGCATGTAATGCCTTAAAAATTTGCAACTCAGGATTGTGGTCTCTCAACTTTTGTAATGTAGATACTATCTCATCACCATGGAGCTGAAGTGTATTCACTCGTGTACATTTAATGATCTGTTCTATATGCGCATGGGGCATATTAACGGTTACCGCAACACGGTCGATATGTTCTGGAATATGTTTTGTTAATTTGGCCAATTGCGTAAAATCAACATAACGTTGACTTTTAGGAAAAGTGATAAACCCTAGTGCATCGATATTTAATTGACATGCAGCTTGCACATCGACTTCACGTGTAAATCCACATAACTTTAAGTACAACGCTCATCCCCCCTTTGGAGCCTCATTGCCTGTATTAAAGCGCTAGGGTCATCCGACTTCATCAATGCCTCTCCTACGAGCACCCCATGGATACCAGAAGGTTGAATCATCTCTATGTGCGAATGATGTTGAATACCACTTTCTGAAATATAATGTATGTCGGAACGCGATGTTTTGAGTATGTCATTGGTGTGTTCCACGTTTGTAACAAAACGTCTTAAATCACGGTTATTCACACCAATCAATTTAGGATGAATGCGGTGCGCTCGAGCTAATTCTGCTTTACTGTGTACTTCCACTAATACTTCTAATCCTAATGCTGTCGCGTAATCATACAATGCTTTTAATTGTGTATCATCCAAAATATAGACGATTAATAAAATTACAGATGCCCCTGCTTTTTTTGCTACATCAATTTGCCGTTGATCAATGATAAAATCTTTGCATAAAATCGGACATGTCGTCGTGGGTGATAATGCGGCGAGCCGTTCAAAAGACCCTTGAAAGTATGCTTCATCAGTCAAAATAGATATTGCGGCTGCACCACCTACTGTATATGCCTTCACTTGGTCTTCTAAACAACGTTTTGGTATATCATTAACGGTAGGGCTTTTCGATTTTATTTCTGCAATCACTTCAATTTGATGACTATGATCTAACCGATGTTGTAACGTATTTTTATGCTGTATATCAACACGAGGCAAAGTATTTAATTTGTCTTCGTAATAACCTTCTTTAAGCAATTGCTTTTTATATAAGACGATTTCATCCAACAGATTCATGTTCTGACTCCTTTACCATTTTTAAATATTGACGGTAGGCTTGACCACTCTGTATGAGCTGTGCTGCTTGTATCACGCCGTCTTGAAAATTAATGGCTTTTTCAGCAACGTAAAGTGCTATCGCTGCATTTAAAATCACGACGTCACGACATACAGACGTATTCGCTCCTTTTAAAATACTAAGCATAAGTGCCTTATTTTCTTCAGGCGTTCCACCTCTAAGTTCAGAATTATCAGCGGAACGTAACCCTAGCTCTGTCGCATTGAGTGTATAGGACGTCACTTGACCTTCATTAACTTCATATATAAGGTTATCTCCAGAAAGCGTTGCTTCATCCATGCCGCCAGCACCATGAATGACAATAGCCTTTTTACGCCCTAAACGTAATAACGTTTCAGCAGTGATCGCAATACGATGAGGATCATATATCCCCATTACTTGATAGTCGAGTTTAAATGGGTTGATCATAGGTCCAACAATATTAAAAATGGTAGGATGCTGAATGCTTTTTCGGACAGGTTGTAATTGCTTCATAATTGGATATGCCGTTATGGCACTTACAAAAGCAAGGTTCGTTTCTGTGAGCTGTTTTGGAACATTATTCACAGGTGTCGTTGAGATGCCTAATGCTTGTAACACATCGACGCTTCCTGACTGGGAGGTCACACTTTTATTACCATGTTTGACTACGGACACACCAGCTGCCGCTACTATAAACGAAACCGTTGTTGAAATGTTAAAACTATTTGATTCGTCTCCACCTGTCCCACAGACACACATGCTTCCGGAATATTCAGGTTGGGGATGATATGTTGTTTGAATCAGTTTAGCTGTAAGATGATATAATTCATCCGCCGTCTCCCCTTTTTTTGTGTATGCTTTAAGCAAAGTCACTTTATCGTGTAATAGAACATCTTCTGAAAGTAATGTTTGTACAAATGTATGAATATCTTGTTCTGATAATGATTGGTTCTGTCTTAAAGTATCAAGTAACCTCATATTAGTGCCCTTCCTTTCTCGCCATAGCGATAAAATTAGCGATGATGTGCGCAACATCTGGACTCGCAAACGACTCCGGATGATACTGGACCCCTACATGTAATCGATATTGATGTTGAAATGATTGAATCGCGTCTATCGTTCGTCCAGTAATTTGCAACGCTTTTGGTAACGTACTTTCATCACAAATAAGTGAATGGTACCTCATAATATCTGAATATTCTGATATATTTTTATATAAAGGTGATGGTGTTTGGAATTGTAATTGATCCATTTTTCCATGCATCACCTTTTCGCCCACTCGCACAGTGCCACCATAATAACAATATAGTGCCTGTGCACCTAAACAAATGCCTAAAATTGGTAAATGTTTAAAGTGTTCAATAATTTCTGCTAAATGTGTCGTATCGTTTGGGTGACCTGGTCCAGGAGAAATCACTACGACATCTGGTTGATAATGATACAATGTTGGATCATCAGAATAGACGACGTTTACTTCATCATAAGGATGTAATAAATCAACTAAGTTATATGTGAATGAATCATAATTATCGATAACGAGAATCATAACGTTACCTCCAATAGGCTTTTAGCTTTAAGACGCGTCTCTTCTAGTTCTTTTTCAGGTACAGAATCATATACTACACCACAACCCGCTTCAACATTGACATGCGTCTCATCTATAACCATTGTACGTATCGTTAATGCTAAATCTAACGCATGATCACAATTAATATAACCAATCCCTCCACTATAGACCCCTCGTTTAAAGGGATAATATTCATACAGGCGCTGAATGGCTCTAATTTTAGGTGCACCTGATACTGTTCCAGTTGGCAGTAATGAGGTGATAACGTCCATAGGAGTCGCATCTTGATTTAATGTACCAATCACTTCACTCACGATATGCATCACATGCTCGTATCGTTCAATCGTCATCAGTTTTGG
Source organism: Staphylococcus sp. 11007852 (assembly GCF_011394325.1). Taxonomy (NCBI): domain Bacteria; kingdom Bacillati; phylum Bacillota; class Bacilli; order Caryophanales; family Staphylococcaceae; genus Staphylococcus; species Staphylococcus sp. 11007852. The sequence continues at coordinate 26,535 of NZ_JAANBJ010000004.1, forward strand.
GATACGCAATGAGCCAGGCTGGGCAATTCTTAAAATATCATTCCGACCTAAATCAACTAACATGCGATGTTCACTTAATTCTTTTTCATCCTGTAAAAGCTTCGTAGCATTTTCGGCATCTTCCATATCGTTAGCACCTCGTTGAATCGTGCCTGCTATCGGATTCGTCATCACTTCTTGATGCTTCACTTTTACGAAACTCTCAGGTGAGCTACCAACAAAAATATCAGCTCCCATATTGTAATAAAACATATATGGACTTGGATTATTACGTTTCAGTTGTTGATAGAGTTGATAGGACAACGCATTTTTATATGCACCAAAGTGGTGTTTATAACGATAAATACGTGACGGAACGACTTGAAACATATCACCTTGTTGAATTAAATTCTTGAACATTGCAACACGTTCAATAAACAATGTATTCGAAATGTTCGTTTCTATCTCTTTATAACGATTTGGCAGTGGATACTGACGTTCAAAGAGTTCAATATGATCAAACACTTGCATCATCTCATCTAGTCGCTTTGACAATGTGGCATCTGATACCTTCGAGAAAAAGTTTGTCGCAATAACATAAATTTGTTCTTTATAATGGTCAAATACATACACAGATTCAACCATATGAAACAACGCATCATTCGTCTCTCCTGTGATTTTTTGTTGTTTTAATATTGGAAATGCATGACGTACAAGATCAAAACTACAATATCCCATAAAGCCTGATACAAACGGCAGCGTCTTTAATGACGCCTCCTCTATAGTTGCTTTAAAGTCATTAATATATGCCTTCAATGCCTCGTATGGATGTGTTGTAATTTGTTGGTAATGGTCTGGCGTCTGAATATGTAACACTTCATCTTTTAATGCACAGTGTCCATAAGTGTCAAAAACAACAATGGAAAAACGTCCTTTCGTCTGGTCCGTCGTCGCACTTTCTAGAATGATCTTTTTATCTTGGTGTCTTGCAAGAGTTTCTGGATTCACCGGCGCATTAAGCACACGATATTTTATAATCATTGAATCATCCCTCCTTTTAAAATAAAAAACCACGCATGATTGTCCATATAAAGGACGCTTCACGCGCGGTACCACCTTAATTAGCAGTAAAAACTGCTCACTCTCATTATGCAATTGGTTGCTTACAGAAAAACCCAATTCACTTCATAAAGGTATGAACTCACATCAACCGTTCATTTTCTGACACTACCAGTTATAAAGTTACTTCATTTTTCCTCACAAAATATAAAACACCACATTAACGCTTCAAAAAGGACGCGTTAACGTGGTGCCACCTTTATTAACATGTTTAAAACATGTTCACTTTTCACATTATTTAACTCTCAACCTTAAGATTGCCCAATTTCGCGATTGCGTTGTGCTAACTTCCATCACCCGTTAGCTTTCTGAACACTACAACATCAAACGTTACTTATCAATCCATTTAAGTTATTTGATAATTCATACTATACAGACATAGTTTTGACGTGTCAACACCCAATTATTTATTTTGAGTTGCGAATGCTTTCGCAATATTCGTCAATTTCTCTGGAGCATCATGTTTATCCATAAACACTTCAATCACATGCATAGATTGTGGTTGATCATTCACTTTATCCATAACTTCTTTTAATGCTTTAGACGTTGAAACTTGATACGTAGGCGTCTCTTTATGACCAAATACAGTTGGCAATAAATGATAGTCCCATTTTGAAATATCGTTGTACGGTTCATTTTCACCATGAATTTTACGTTCCACAGTATAACCATCATTATTGATAATAAAAATGATTGGGTGAATATTTTGACGCAACATTGTGGCCATATCTTGAACCGTTAATTGAAGTGAACCATCACCAATTAATAAAATATTGCGTCGATGACGGTCTGCAAGTTGCGTACCTAATGTTGCTGGGAATGTATAACCAATAGACCCCCATAAAGGTTGCCCAATAAACGTTACACCTTGTGGTAAGACTAAATCGTATGCTCCAAAAAATGACGTTCCTTGCTCAGCGATTAACACATCGTTTGGCTTAATAAATTGTTGCATTAACTCGAAATAGTGCTGTTGTGTAAGTGGTGCATCGTCAACGACAACTTCTGAATTAGAAGGGTGTTCACATTGTGGATATTCTCCATCAAAATGAGTATTCAGTTTTGACATTTGGCTCACAATTTCAGGTAATGCCATCGTTTCAACCGTTACTTCATCTACTTGAATATTTTTATGGTTTAACGTCACAATCTGTTCATCTGCAAATTGATAAGAAAAACCAGCCGTTGCCGAATCCGTTAATTTTGCACCTAAAGTAATCACTAAATCACTGTTATCGACATAATCTTTTATCGCTGGATGAGCAATGCTACCGTCATAAATTCCCATATAATTTGGGTGCGTTTCATCAAATGCTGATTTACCTAAAGATAATTGCGCAACGGGTAATCCGAGCTGATCCACTAGCACTTTAACTTCATTTTGTAAATGAAAACTATTTATTTCGTGACCAACAATGAGTGTCGGTTGCTTCGCCTGCTGTAATTTTTGTTCAAGCACAGTTAACCATTCAGTGGCAGTTGTTTCTTCTTTTGAATGTTGCTCTGTATCAGGCACGTCAATTTCAACCATCGCCGTATCAATAGGAAGATGGATATGAACTGGACGCTTTTCATCCAATGCTGCTTGAATGACGCGAGGAATTTCAGTTAGCGCATTCTCAGGTGTTATATAGGATTGAGCAACCGTAATATGTTGATACATTTTTTGATACACATCAAAAACACCTTCACCTAAAGAATGATGAACGTATTTACCCGCTTTTTCAACGACTGTTGTAGGTCCTCCAGTAATCGCAATCACTGGCACACGTTCTGCATAAGAACCAGCAATGCCATTCACAGCACTTAACTCTCCAACACCAAATGTAGTTACCATTGCACTTAATCCTTTAAGGCGCGCATAGCCATCTGCCGCATACGCCGCGTTTAATTCATTCGTATTGCCCACCCATTCTAATTTTGGATGGGCTACGATATCATCTAAAAATGCTAAGTTAAAATCTCCTGGTACACCAAAAATTGTATCCACGCCATGGCGTTCTATTTCATCAAATATAAATTGACTGATTTTCTTTTTCATGTGCTTCACCTTTTTCTCATTATTTGCTCCTAGTATAAATGAGTATACAAAAATAGTCAATTATATTGACCTTTAATAGATTTATGTTACATATCGTATAACTAATGCGACAACATACGTCACCTTTAGAACTTTATGTGATAGATATCAAAAAATCTTCACAACTCAATTGAATTTTGAAGATCTCGTCTTTTGTTCGTTTAGTAATTCAATCTCATTTTAACGATAACTTTACGAACGTATAAAGTGCGTTCCATACAAAATATTTAAGGGAGAATGTGAGGGAGAAAAATATAGAATGTTAGATATAATTGATATAATTGATTTGAATGAATTGGTTTGGAAATATAGAATTTGTAAACACATATTCACCTCACTTTTTAAGTAATCCACGCGAAATTAAGATGACATTATATGAAGAGGAAATTGTACACGAATACATTACATTTTGATTACACTTTGTACAGTATAATTGTATTAAAATTACAGTGAGTTTAAAAAAGTTTAATCCACTCTAAATTATGTTTAATCAGTATGATTTTGGATATTATTGGTATTGATATTCTAGAAAATGATTACCGTTTATTGTGAAATTGCACAATAGATTTGGGCAAATCATTCAAAGTTTTAAGTTTAAAATGTTAATATATTTCTATGCATAACATTACCAACGGTGCTTTTATGTGTGAAAATCCAATATATTTAGCATACACATGTGATACTACGACTAGATGGGGGATGGACGTTCAAAATGAGGAAAGAATATTGGGCACAAAAGACGATTAAGAAAACAGCATCTATCATTAAAAAAGATATCCTAATCACTAACCAAAGTGGTCAGGTTATTGCCGCTTCAACACCAAATTATTTAGGACAATCACATAAGGCTGCGCTCCATTCCGTTAATCGAAATGTTCCCATTGAGATTGAAGACGAGGATATGAAATTTTGGAATGTGGACAGTCCTTGTATCGTTACTCCTTTTGAACATGATAATACTGCTCATGGTACAGTAATCATCCTCGGACAACCTGATGAAATTAGAGACTATTCACGTTTATTAAAGTTAAATGCAGAATTCGTCATTAATCAAGAAAAAGAACGTGCTGAATCCTATAGCAACCAATTATCACGTACTCAAATGTTGTCTTATATATTATTCAATCAAGAGCGTCAAATTCAAAACTACAATCGCAAAGGCATTATTGACCAACTTGGATTAAATGAACAAACCGCTGTTGCGTTAATTCATATAGAAACAACGAGTAAATCTAAAATACGTAGTTTACGAGACGCTTTAGATAAATGGAAATTACCTACTGATGATGTCATTGAAACATCACCTCAAGATTATATTTACCTTTTTAAATCTAATAAACATCGAGGTACATCACTTAAAGCATTAAAGGACTTCATTTCAAATCAACAAGATGATATTTTGAAAAAAACGGTGATCACAATAGGCACATTCAATATGGGTGTTCAAGGACTCGTTCAGTCTTATAATGAAGCGATGTCTCTTCAAAAACTGATACGTACGTTACGCCATACGGATGGTGTACACACATATAAAGAGTATGAGTTAGAAACCATTTGCAATAACATCAGTTATTTCACACCAAGTAATGAAACGTCGCTGGTGACAAATTATAAGAAGTTATTAGATTTTGGTGAAGACAAATATTTAAATGAAACGGTTGAAGCCTATTTCCGCAATCATGGTAAGTTAGTTAAAACCGCGAATGACTTATTTATACATCGTAATACGTTAAATTATCGTATTAAAAAAATTCATGATATTACAGGATGGGACCCAAACACGATTGATGGCATCGTCCTTTTAAGAATTGCTCAAATGCTATATAAAAAATCTAAATAAGTTCTACTCGGTAAATAGTAATGGGGAAATTTTGGCATACATGTTTCCTTATTACTATTTTTTATTGAATAGTCCTTTGTAGTTTTAATTTTAAATTTGTAGTATCTTTAGGTAAACAGTGATGAGGAGCGACCACATATGATGAGAAAAATTAAAGAAAGCATCTTTAAAGTGATGGACAAACTTGGATCACGTGTGATGAATATCATATTTATATGTGGATTCATATTGATAATCTTGTTTGTAGGATTAGGTACTTTTATACCGGAATTGAATCGCCATACGTATGAAGGAAAAGTGGTTCAAAAATATGCAGAAAATCATAGTGTGACCACAGGTAAAACATACTATATAGAGGTAAAACAAGGGGATCAAATCATTAAAATTGAAAATGGTGATATATTATTACGTCAAAAATTTGATAGTCGTGATATTCAAAACCAAATTAAAGAAGGTCAACAAATCAAAGTGGATACGATAGGTTTTTACTTACCTAAGTGGGGATTTTATCCTAATTTAACTCATGTAGAACAAATCAAAAAATAATAGACACGCCCTAGGCTACATTGGGCGTGTCTTTATATTTCATACTGTTCAATCCATTTTAACACTGCTGGCGCGATGCGTGTATGATCATTCATATCCACCCAATCGATGTGCGTAATTTCAGACGCAATTTGAATTTCTGCCCAATCAATTGGAAATATTGTTCGGAAGCCATGTAATTCCGTGGTTTCATTCGGTTGTGGATAAGCAGGCCCCGTAACAGACCCAATATACTCAATATCGTTTTCAGTTAACTCTAATTGCAATTCTTCTTTCACTTCTCTTATAAGTGCCGCTTCTAAAGTTTCTCCAGGATCAATCTTCCCTCCTGGAAAATACATTTTATCACGATGACGCACTTCGACAAGTCTCAATGCATCACCTTGTCGATCCACTAAACACACACAACGTATCATTATGCAAACCCCCTTTGTACTGATTTATGATTAAAGTTTATCTAAAATACTTTGTGCTTTCAAAGGTTAGCTTGCGATATGATTCAGTTGTTGAAACGCTTCACCAATACGTAATGCAGCCTGGCGTCCTCCCATAATATTACGTGCAAATGGACCCAGTTCTAAATCTGCCATCATTCCAGCAACGTACAATTGTGGCAACCATTCCAATTGAAAATTCGTTTTTGGAAAGCCTTCTATACATTCTGCTTCATGCATATGACAAAGTTGTTTCATTAAAGGTTGTTCCATCACATCATATTTAAAGCCTGTCGCAAGTAAAATATGATCATATTTAATTCTTTCAGACTCTGTTACAATATGATGTTCATCACAGCGTTGTATTGGGTTTTGATGTATGATCAGACGGCCTTCTTGTTGAAAGTGTTTTAACGCCATAATCATATCTCTTGGCATCGACCCTTTATGTCGTTCATATTTATTTATTTTAATACGTTCAGATAAATCAGTTTCTTGTTGGAATCCACGCATTTTCTTAGGCCCCAACCAAGCGGGATCTGCATCAAAATCGAACATTTCAAAGTCTTTTTTCATCCATAAATGTATCACTTGGTTTGGATTATCTTGAATAAGTTTTAATGTTAAATGGCCCGCGGAGATACCACTTCCTACAACATGTGACGCATGATAATAAGGCGCTGTTTCTCTATCATGAATATGTGTAACGTGAGGCTTATTTTTAAATATGTCTGGTACAAAAGGATGATGATGCGTGCCCATCGCTAAAATCACGTGGTCTCCAGTGACCCATTCACCTTTTTGTAAGCGCACATGCCATATACCATTCTCTCGTTTTATATCTATAGCAGTATCTTGAATATGACACGCTTCTAGATTGTAATGTGTTATCCAATGTTGAGTATGATCGAAAAACATATCTAAGCGCGGCCTTTGATGACGCCCTTTAAAAGGTTGGGCATAGTCTTCATCTCGCGCAAAGCGTTTTAGATCAAATGGCGCTGGATGACAATGGTGCACAATGGGTGAACGCAAATATTCCATACCGATGCGCTTCGTTTGCACTTCAAATTGCGCCATCAGTGCACGATGTGGATCGATAATATTTAAATTTTCATTAGATAAACCTAATGTTTTTAAATGAATTGCAATTGTTGTGGCTTGAACACCGCCACCTATGATTATCCATTTGGACATCAAAACACCTCGTTTTAAATCGTAATCATTACGCTTTATAAATGATAATGGATTTCAATTAGAATTGCAACTCATAAAAAAAGCACTAGAAAGCGTGACCGATTTCTAGTACTCTTCATTATTTATTGATTTAATGTTGCTTGCATAACACTGTAAAAATCATCTTGTTCATATGTTATTGCATGATTTTCTAATGTTTCATCATATTTTAAATTACCATAAAGCTTTCTCGCAAGACTAATGTAATTGAGTAATTTTAAACAATGATGCGGAAAAGGTATCGTTACAGTTGGCTTGCCTAAATGATGTCGAATCGTTTGAATTACACGCGTCGTATTTAAATCAAAATCATCTTGAGGATGATAAATACCTCCCGTACCTTTATCTATGAGCACTGATATAAAGCGTGCAAGATGATCAATATAAATCGCACTTCTTTTATTTTGGATATCAGGGATGATTGGTAAATATTTTGCCACTTTTTCAAGTTTACTGAAATTACCTGGAGCTTTATAACCATATATCATTGGTGGTCTGATATGTGCCACATTAAACTGTGGCGTAGCCATTTCGTTTAAAGCACGCTCTGCATACATTTTTGAGATGCCATAAGCCGTATGTGGTTGGATCGGTGTTTCAGGTGTAATAAAGACATCTTCACCTACCCTACCTGTAAGACCGTATACATTGGCCGTACTTAAGAAAATAAATTGTTTTACACCTGCATTTTTTGCTTTTTCAGCAACCTCTTTTGTCAACGTATAATTCACTTTCATGTAATCTTCCATATTGGCATGAGGTTGATTATTGTGCACAAGTGCTGCGGCATGAATGACCACATCAATATGCGACCAATCCTCATTTTTCCATTCATATGTTTTAACATCAACACGACTTACACGATGACATTGCTTTAAATTATTTTCTAAATGATTGCCTACATACCCATTTTGACCAGTAATTAATATGGTTTTCATTAGTGGCTCACACCTTCTGATTTAATTGTACTTTTAATTGTTTTATAGATAATATAAATATCTAGCAACGTCGATTGATTTTCCAAATACCAACGGTCATAAGCAACTTTTTGGTCATCCGTAATATCATCTCGTCCCATTACTTGAGCTAAACCTGTTAAACCAGGTTTAATTGTGTGTACGTTAGCATTTGTTCGCTTTTCGATAAGTTCATACTGGTTGTATAATGCTGGTCGTGGACCTACAACAGACATATCCCCTTTTAAAATATTAAATAATTGGGGGAGTTCATCTATAGATGTTTTACGAATCACTTTACCTGTTTTTGTGATAAATAAAGAAGCATCAATTTTATCTGTCGCAACATTCGGGGTATCGATTTTCATTGATCTAAATTTATAGATGTTGAAAATCTTATTCTCTAACCCTGGGCGACGTTGTTTAAAAATTACAGGCCCGGGAGACTCTAACTTTATCAATGCTGCTGTTCCCAATAAAATGGGTCCAGATACAATAATGCCCCCTAGAGCACTTGCAATATCAAAGGCACGTTTAAAATCCATCCTCACTCCGCTCCTTACTTTAATAATTCATAATATTTGTTGGTATTCTTTTGCCTTGTATACTCATTTTCAAACAATTGATAGGCATGTACGCCTTTTGTTTTCAATGCATCTCGGCTATGGGTATGAATAAATTGTGTTATTGCAGATGCATCACCATTCGCAACTTGTATACCTGCATCATAGGCTTCAACATGACGCACAATATCAGATTGTTTATCCATAATTAAAATGAGTGGTTTTTTTGCTGCGAGATAGCCATAGTTTTTACTCGGAACACCTAATCCAACACCCTCAGGAATAAGAGAGGCAAAGCAAGCATCTGCAATTTTCAGCACATCCGCATAATCAGACCCAGTTAAAAAATCATAGACACGTACATGTTTTAACTGATATTTTTGTACCGCATCTTTCACTAAATGTTGTTTTTTTCCATGACCACAAAAAATAGTTAAAGTAGTGTCATCATCCTTATTTTCTTTTATAAATGCAATAAGTGTTTCCATATCTTGCAATTGTCCCATATTACCGCTATACAATAATATTTTTTCATATTGGGTACGCAACATTTTAAATTCGCTGTTTCTTACAATATCGTCAGATAGATTTTGAGTATCATACCAATTGGGAATCACATGAATATGATCCTCACGTGTTGCAATGTTATTTTGTAATAGATAATGTTTCATTTCATTACCTAGTACAATAATATTTCGGGCATTGTGATAAACATGCTTGTTAATATATTTCATAAGACGATCAATCATACTACCAGGCCGTGTTGCACCTGTTTTTAACGCATTATCAGGTGCAATATCATAAACTACAAATGAGTAAGGTTTCTTAAAACATCGATACAATACATCTGGAATCAATGGTAAAATGGGCGGATTGGAATACACTAATATTTCATCATACTTCATCATTTTAGGCATTTTTGTCACAAAACTTAAAAACAATGAAAAGAAATTAACAATACGCCCGATTTTAGATTTACTATTGAGTTGAGTATATTTGAGTCGTTCAATATTGATGCCATAGTATGTCTCTCGTTTTTTTATACGCTTTTTCTTACTATATTCATAAGGCCAACCACATATCACATCAACATCAATACCCTTTTTCATTAAGTCCTCTGCCATTTGAGTGGGTAAAGTCGCTGAGGACACATACTCAGGATAGAAATATTGACATAAAATCAAAATTTTCTTTTTAGCCATGATTATCACCTACCCTCTAACCATTTGTTTTTTTACATCATTAATACCTAAAAGATTTAAAATGACTAACTTGATAAAATTAGCAATAAGTGTAATCCAGAAAAATGCAACTAGACCATAAAAATGTGTGAGTACGATTGCTAACACAATATATAAAATTGTATGCACTGTAATAAAATGTGCTTGCCGTGTAATAGAACTATGTTTCGTATTCAATGTTTGAATCATCGTACTAACAACATTAAGCAACACACCTATATTACCTATGATAATGAACTCAGTGAGCTGGTGTGGATTCAAATGATACAATAGCTTCACAATTATAAGCGTGGCTGGATAACTTACTATAGTGACAAAAATAATTGCGAGAATACCATATGTATTGACTAATGTATATTGTCGTAGTTTGTTCACATTAGCATTAACAGATACATAAGATAATAGGACGTTATTGACAGGATATAAAAATGTTGCCAACATTTTTCCCACAAATGTAGCTAAAAATGCAAATGTAACTGCTGTCCCATTTATAAGTGGCAACAAGATTAAACGATCTAAATATAAATTAGAATTATTTAATGCATTTGTTCCCAATAACATTAAATAATCATTAACAATATGTGGTTCGTCTGATTTCGTTTTCACAACAAATATATGTTTTAATTTCCAAAATGTATATGCTAATGCAAAGAGCTCACTTACTAAAAAGATAATAAGCCAACTTTGAATTACTTTAAAACAAGCTAATCCAACAAGTATACCAACAAACTGAAATACTGAAACAATAAGGATCTTGTTATATTGTAACTTCATTCTAAAAAACACACTTAAATAGATGCGTAAGCACATGAATAAATTAAGGATGACTAATGCCAAAATTCCTATCCATGACACATTAAACATCATATGAAAAACAAGATATATTCCTATACTTTCTATAACAATCGATATTAGAAACAGCCGTATAAATAAGGAATAGTAATGATTTGAATCATAATACTCTATATTCACTAGACGTATATTATTTAAAGTATTCGCCATTACTACACTAGTAATTGTTAAAATCGTATAACTTGTTAAAATATGACCGAACTCGGCATTGCCCACCGTTCGTTGTATTAATGGATAAGCCACCAGTTGGAGTCCAAAAGCCATTAATAATGAGCTTACAATCGTTTTTAAAGTATCAATGATAAACATTTTTTTGGCCATGACGACGACGTCCTTTTGTTAGTAAATAAAATAATACAAACCAAAATTCACTCACAACTAAATAATTCGAACTAAACATCAGTAACGTTAACGGATAAATTGCTATAAAAACAACTAATAAATCTATTGAACTCGCATCATAATTCTTGATGAATTTTGAAATTAAAAGTGCACCAAATAAGATGACTAAGAGCAATCCAAATACACCAAATGTTAATAAAATTTCTAAAATGAAATTATGCGGTATATTATGAATAAGATGATAATAGTTAAAAGGTCCATAACCAAACAACGGTTGTTGCCCAATAAAATATGTACTCATTTGATAAATCGGTCCACGACCAGATGTTCCATTATCTATATCAATACCACCACTCGTAATGTAAGAAAATGTACGACTTTCACCCGCACTTTCTATGATGAAATTGACTAGTAATGCAAAACATGCTAATCCAATCACATAAATTATTAATTTTACAAAAGCATTAACGCCCTTGCGGAAAGTTAACATTAATAGAAAAATAAGCACGTATAGGATAAGTAGTACAGCGCCACCACGACCACCTGGTATAAAAACAGATGGTACAGTAATGAGAATCATTAAATAATAAAACCAACGATGTTTGACTACTTTTTCTATTAACATATAAATACCTATTCCTACTGTAAAAGCAGCAAGATAAGATACATTTTGATAGTTCATTAAACCAAAATTAATTTTTGGTGGAAGCAAGTTCAAGAAATAAGGCACTAAAATAATGACCATAAAGGTAAATGAAAATAATACAAATATCAGTTTAAAGAACTTTATAACGTGCTGCTTATCAAACTCTTTTATATAAATTCCACAAATAGATGCCGACACACACCATAAAGAGAAGAATAAAATAGTATTTTGAGCGAGCTTTTCATGACTAAATGGTGAAAAGAAGTAACTCGCGTAAACTAAAATGAGAACGGCGATTAACATTAATAATCCCAATGGTATCCGTTTAGTTTTAAAAGTATGCACGAGTACATATAAGCCCGTAATCAAGGCGACTAATATTTGTGATGGGTAATAAAGTGTTTCTATAGGTATTTGAAAAAATTGTTTCATTAACCCTGAAAGTACAATAAATATATTCATACTCAGAATTGATGTAATAACAACATACTTCATAAGTGGACACTCTCTTCCTAGTTACGAATTAGATACATATAATGTCTTTAGCTTTTCACTTTCTTTTTGCCAATTTAATTGATGTGCTGCATGTATTGCATTGTTTCTAAGGGTTTGATAAAGTGAATGATCTGATTTTAACTCTCTAACTGCTTGTGCAATATTTTCAGGTGTCACTGCTTCGATGACGATGCCAAAGTTATATTTATCATTTAAATAAACATGCTCTTTCACAGGTGATAATATAACTGGCAGTCCCGCGTGAATACATTCAAATATTTTGTTAGAGACTGTATATTCAAAGTTGATAGACACTGGTTTTGTTAAAATAACTCCTATATGACTTTCAGTTAATTTAGGTATCAGTTCGCTCACTTCGACTGCTGGATCGAAAACGCAATTAGTAATAAGTTCTTTTTCTTTAATTTCTTTTAAATGATTTTCTAAAGGGCCAAAGCCTCGAATTACAAATCGCGTATCTTTCTCAATTTTCGCAGCATGAATAAATTCATCGTATCCACGATCAGCTACAATTTGTCCTTGATAAACCACTTCAAATGTCTCATGCTTATTTTGGTCTAAAGACACATCTGTTAAAATCGGCGCATTTGTTACCACTTGTGGTGTTATCGGATAATTTTTATCTTCATAATATCCTTTAGCAGCATGACTCACCGTTATGAAACCATCAATATGTCGAATCATCAGTTTTTCAATTTGCTGAACAATAGATGAGATGAGTGTAAAACGATTGACATTGGCATTCTTTGCGTAAATTTCATGCGCATCATAAATTACTTTTGCTTTACGGTACCCTGATAAGAAAACCATAAATAAAACATCAAAATCATTCGCATGGATAATATCAGGTTGATACTTCCTGATTTCCTTTGATACGTTAAAGGCAAATTTAATTCGATTCATGATTTTTGTAATTAATCTAGAATCGTCAATATTCTCACCAAGTAATTTCAAATGATAATCCACTTTTTCAAGTCGATTCGTAGTAGCTCTTTCGTTATTCTTCCCCAATATAAGATACGTATTAGTAACAGATTTAATGGTTTCAACTTGTTTTAGCACCCTGGGGTCTTGAACAACATTACTCGATACGATATTTAAAATCTTCATATATACCACCTACACATTTAATCAATGGAGAAGTGTTCTGCGTTTAATTCAGTGTGTGACTTTAACCACCATTGACTCTCTTGTAATTTTTTTATAGTTTCATCATCAAAACGCTTTTTCACAAATTGTGCAGGTACTCCACCAACAATTGTATATGGCTCAACGTCTTTAGTAACCACAGCGCCAGTTGCCACAACAGCGCCATCCCCAATGGTTACGCCATCTTTTACTACAACATTCGCTCCAATCCATACATCGTTTTTAATTATCGTTCGCTGTGGCTGATCATCAAACTTAAGATATGCTGATGTTAAACCAAATGGATTATTGTTGGAATAAAAGACTGGTGAACTGCTAAACAAATGTGTTGGATGTTTTCCTAGACCCATTTTGACATTAGAAGAGATTGAGCAATAATGCCCAATTTCTACATTATTAAAATCACTTTCGAAACCGACATAACTATACTTTCCAAAATGACAGTTCCTAATTTTACACAGACGGTCGATGTAATTATGACCCTCAAACGTACTGTTATGAACATAAGCCAACCGATTGATTTTTATATTTTTTTCTTTAGACGATTGATTTTTAAAGAGCTTCAAAACTTTTGAAATCATAGACATTATAGTTTTCTCCATGTATTACGATTGATAATATCTTTATAACTTTGAATGATTTTCACAACTTTTATCGAAACATTTGTATCTTTATAATCAATCGCATCAATCATCGGCTCATTATTGTTTTGCATGGCACGTGCCATTTCTACAGATTGCACTAAGTTTTCATATGTGATTCCGCCAATGATGACGGTACCTTTATCTAAAACTTCAGGGCGTTCTGTGGAAGTTCGTATTAATACACCTGGAAACTTTAACATCGAGGACTCTTCTGAAAGTGTGCCACTGTCTGAAAGCACGACAAATGCATTTTTTTGTAATGCATTATAATCAAAAAATCCAAAAGGTTTCAGTTGTTTTACTAATGGATGGAATTTAAAATTACGTTCCTCAATTTTTTTCCAACTCCGTGGGTGTGTTGAATAAATAATTGGCATTTGATATTTTTCTGCAATGTCATTAATCGCATTCATTAATGACATAAAATTATCCTCATGATCAATGTTTTCTTCACGATGCGCAGAGACTAAAATATATTCTTGCGGCTTTAAATTGAGCGTGTTTAACACATCACTATGATTAATTTTGTCTGCGTGTGCTTCTAGCACTTCTTTCATAGGCGATCCTGTCACGAAAATATTTTCTTTTTTAAACCCTTCATCAAGTAGATAACGTCGACTATGTTCCGTATATGGTAAGTTGACGTCACTCACGTGGTCTACGATTTTACGATTAATCTCTTCAGGGACATTTTGATCGAAACAACGGTTCCCCGCTTCCATATGAAAAACTGGTATTTTAAGCCGTTTTGCAGCGACTGCCGATAAACAACTATTCGTATCGCCTAAAATGAGCAATGCGTCAGGTTGTTCTTGCGAAAGGACTTCGTAAGATTTTGCAATGATATTTCCCATTGTATCTCCTAAATGCGTCCCTACAGCTTCTAAATAATAATCAGGTGCGCGAAGTTCTAAATCATCAAAAAACACTTGGTTTAACGTATAATCGTAATTTTGACCTGTATGCACGAGTACTTGATTAAAATAGCGGTCGCACGCTTTAATCGTTGATGATAAACGGATGATTTCAGGTCGTGTACCAACAATTGTCATGAGCTTGAGTTTCGTCATAGTTAGACCTCCAAGAAATAGGTATCAGGATGGTCAGGATCAAACATTTCATTGACCCACATAATTGTCACCATATCTGACTCACCTAAATTTTCTATATTATGTGTATAGCCTACTGGTATATCGACAACTTCTAATTTTTGATCTGATACAAAATATTCTATGATGTCCGATTCACCAGGTTTCCGGAATCGTATTACCCCTTCACCACTAACAACTAAAAATTTTTCATTTTTTGTATGGTGCCAATGATTCCCTTTTACAATACCCGGTTTAGAAATATTAACCGATACTTGTCCGCGGTCTGGTGATTTTATAAATTCAGTAAATGACCCACGCGTATCTTTATGCATAACTAAATCGTAGCTAAATGCATCCTTAGGTAAATAGCTTAAATACGTACTATAGAGCGCTTTTTCAAAAGGATCGTCTAGTTTAGGAAGTTGTCGATTGGTACGCGTTGCTTTGAATTTTTGAATTAAATCCGCAATAACCCCTAATGAAACTTCGTATATTTGTGGGACGATAGGACGATGATTTTCAATTGTAGGATGCCCTTCAATTGCGCGTTTCAATTCTTCAACAACATCATCAATATAATTAAGGCGTAACATCACGTTAGGATCATTAACTTGAATCGGTTCATCATGTGCAATGTTATGGCAAAAAGTTGCGACCACAGAATTGTAGTTCGGTCTACACCACTTCCCAAATAAGTTCGGGAAGCGATAAATGACAACCTCATTGCCATTTTCTTGACTGAAAGCTTCAAGTACGTTTTCTCCTTCACGCTTACTATTGCCATAAGGGTTGTCGCGCTCTGCTTGTATTGATGATGATAAAATGATTCGTGGATGTTTCGGATTCGATTTAACGATTCGTAGCATGTCATCAAGTAATGACACGTTGCCTTTTTTGAATTCTTCCTCATGTTTTGGACGATTAACACCGGCTAAATGGACGATGACGTCTGCAATCTTATAAGCATGCTCTCGGTCATAATCAGATGTATCTCGTGTTACAGTGAGGAGTTCATGGTCCGTCGTTGCTTTCATATCGTAATATAAGTTTTGACCTACAAAGCCGTTAGCACCTGTAATTACAACTTTCATTTTCTATTCCCCTTTGCGCGCTTTTTGAACTGCTGCGACTTCATTTCTGACATACTCCAACGTAAGTAACTTCTCTTTAATTTCTTCAATAGACAGTTGGTGCGTATTGTCTGAATTGTATTCGTACGCATCTGTTATTTTATGACTACCTTTTTCATAATATTTATCATAATTTAAGTCACGCGCATCTGCCGGTACTCTAAAATAATCTCCCATATCCTCTGATTGCGCATATTCTTCACGTGTGAGCAGCGTTTCAGCTTTCTTTTCCCCATGTCGTGTACCAATAATTTTAATGTCATTATCCGCATTGAAAAGTTCAAGTAACGCTTGTGCTAAGTCTCCTACTGTTGACGCTGGCGCTTTCTGAACCATAATATCGCCGGTATGGGCGTGTTTAAATGCATGGATAACAAGTTCCACCGCTTCTTCTAAACTCATTAAAAATCGTGTCATGTCAGGATCTGTAATTGTTAAAGGTTCACCGTTTTTAATTTTGTCGATAAATAACGGAATAACAGAACCGCGTGACGCCATCACATTGCCATATCGCGTCCCGCATATTAACGTTTCATCCGCATCAACATTTCGTGATTTAGCGACAAATACTTTTTCCATCATTGCTTTAGAAATGCCCATTGCATTGATTGGGTATGCCGCTTTATCTGTAGAAAGACAAATGACCTTTTTTACATTTTCACGAATAGCAGCTTGAATAACGTTCTCTGTTCCTAAAATGTTCGTTTTCACCGCTTCGATTGGGAAAAACTCACACGATGGCACTTGTTTTAACGCAGCCGCATGAAAGACAAAATCAACACCACGTGTCGCTGTTTCAACACTCAAGCTGTCACGTACATCACCTAAATAAAATTTAAGTTTCGGGTTATTGTATTGTTTTCTTAAATCGTCTTGCTTTTTTTCATCGCGTGAAAAAACACGAATTTCTTTTATATCTGTTTCTAAAAAACGATCCACTACAGCTTGGCCGAATGACCCTGTGCCCCCTGTAATGAGTATTGTTTTATCTTTAAACATCGACATCACCCTATTTATCATGATTATTTGCAATATCTAAAATACGCTGTTTCGTAAAATGTTGTGTTAACTCATCTAAAATTGCGTTGATTTCTGACTTACTCACTTCTTTTACTTTTCCGCGATAAATTTTGTCATAAACTTGTTCTGGGTGTATTTCATCATCACTTAAAAGTTCTTCGTACAATTTTTCTCCAGGTCGTACGCCTGTAAACTCAATGCCTATATCTTCAATGCTATAGCCACTTAACCGAATTAAATTTTTAGCAAGATCTACAATTTTAACAGGCTCTCCCATGTCTAATACAAACACTTCGCCACCTTGAGCAAGTGTGCCAGCCTGTAAAACAAGTCTCGACGCTTCGGGTATCGTCATGAAATACCGCGTCATATCAGGATGTGTTACCGTTACAGGACCTCCTGCTTCAATTTGCTTTTTAAATAATGGAATTACGGAACCTCTTGAACCTAAAACATTGCCAAATCTTACTGCGACAAGATCGGTTTTCCCTGAATGGTCATTGAGACTTTGAACAATCATTTCAGCCACACGCTTACTTGCCCCCATGACATTAGGTGGGTTCACCGTTTTATCCGTTGAAATCATTACGAATTTTCGTACTTCATATTGTTTTGCGATTTCGGCAACATTTTTAGTCCCTATCACATTATTTTTTACAGCTTCATGCGGATTCGCTTCCATCAAAGGCACATGCTTATGTGCTGCCGCATGATAGATTACATAAGGTTGATGTGCTTTAACAATCATCTCGATGCGGTCGCGATCTTGTACATCTGCAATCACTGGAATGATGTCTATACGCTCTTTATATAATCCTTGGAGTTCTTGATGAATCAAATAAATGCTGTTTTCACCATGACCGACTAAGACAATGCGCTCAGGTTCAAACTTACACACTTGTCGACATATTTCTGATCCGATAGAACCCCCAGCCCCAGTCACTAAAACGGTACGTCCAGTGAGTTCTTTTGAAATCGCTGCCATATCTAATTCCACTGGATCACGTCCAAGTAAGTCTTCAACTTCAACTTTTTTCAGTTGTTGGACTTCAAGTTCACCCGTCATCACACTTTCAATATCTGGCATGATTAATACTTCCACACCTGGATGTTCTGCTATTTTAGTAATTTCTTGAAGCCGTTTATGCGGTAATGTCGGAATGGCTATAATCACTTTCTTAATTCGGAATCGTTTAATCAATTCGGGGATATCTTGAGTTGTCCCTTGCACTTTAACCCCTTGCGCAATATGCATGTTTTGCTTTCGAGGATTATCGTCTACAGCAAGTACAGGTTCCATCCCCATGTAAGGACTGCGATACATTTGATTAATAAGCATCGAACCGCCTTCACCTGCACCCACTATCATTGTGGGTTTCTTCTTTACATTGTCCGACATAAATACACGACGATAGACGCGCCAAGATAACCTTGACCCACCAATTAAAATCAGATGCATCATCCATGTGATGAAATAAAGTCTAAAAAACGGTGGCTTGAAGGTTATCAATGGGACGAGTAATGCCGTGACCAATATTGATGCTGTGACTGCTCTTACGATTAGTAACAATTCGTTCACACTAGCATATTCCCATGCGCGATGGTACAAATCAAATAGCCATGCAAACAAATGGTGAGAACACAGTAATAGTAAAGATGATAATAATAGTACTCTTACAGAATATCCTGCAAAAAACGGTTCTAATATGTAGTAACCTATAAAAATAGATCCAGTTACAATGATGGAATCTAATAATATTAATAATAAAAATCTTAAGCGAGCGGGTACTTTAGACACTCGACATTCCCCCTATAACTACTTACCCTTAAAACAACCCAAACCATTTTTTCTTTTTAAAGTTCATTTCGGGCTGAAGTTTTTCTATCTCTTCTCCATTAAGGATGTATCTTGCGTTATGTTGTAACTGTTCAATTCGATCTAAAGTTGTCTGATTTAATTTAGCATCTTGTAATGTTCGGTAATTAAAGGGTCGACGCTCTACATGATGCGCATCAGAGGCAATCAAATGTGCCAGATGATTATCGATAATTGTGATCGCTGCTTTTTGAATATTTTTGCCATGTTTACCAGTCAAAGCGCCCACAGTCACTTGACTTAATGCGCCTGCTTCAACAAGATTATATAATAATGACAAATCTTCAATGATGATTTTATTGCGTTCAGGATGTGCAATGATTGGTACATAACCTAATATTTTTAATTCATAAAATAATTCTTGCGTATAATTTGGTATTTGATTTGAAGGAAATTCAATGAGGAGATATTTCGTATGATTGAGCCCTTGAATTAAACCTTCGTCAAGTGCTTTTAAAAACTGGTCACTGATTCTTACTTCTTGACCAGGATAAATACTAACGTTGATACCTTCTTTGATCAGTCGTTCATTTAATGCTTTCACTTGCGGTTCAATTTCTATAAATGTGTTATCAAACATAGGATGTAGGTGATGTGGTGTAGCAATAATATCCGTGATGCCGTCTTGCTCGGCTTGACGCAACAGTTGAAGTTGATCTTCAACTGTTTTAGGTCCGTCGTCAATGCCATATAAGACGTGCGCATGAATGTCCACAGTCATCGTTCTTCTGCTCCATAATACGCATAATATTCATCACTTTTACCTTTTAGCTTATTCAGCACCACACCGAGGAGATTCGCGCCTGTTTTTTCCAATAATTCTTTAGCGCGTTGAATTTCTTTGCGGTTATTATTGTTAACGTCAATGACTAATACAACTTGCTTCGATACTTTTGCGACAAGTTGTGAGTCCGTTACGGAATTCACTGGTGGCGTATCGATGACGATAAAATCATAAACTTCTTGCGCAGATTCAAAAACATTTTTAAACGCTTTTGAGTTTAACATTTCGGATGGATTTGGTGGCACAGGACCAGATGTAAGTACATCTAAATTTTCTATATGTGTTTGTTTAATTGCGATATCCCCTGAAGATTGACCTGAAAGTAAGCTTGATAAACCTTCTTTGTTACTCAGTTCAAAGATAAAATGTTGTGTCGGTTTTCGCATATCCGCATCAATTATAAGCGTTCGGTAATTCGATTGCGCATACGTAATTGCTAAATTCGCGCTTAATGTTGACTTACCAGAAGAAGGACGCGCAGAGGTAATGACAACACTTGTTAAATCATCATTCACGTTTGAAAAACTGATATTTGTTCGAATACCTCTAAATTGTTCACTTATTGGAGATTTCGGCGTATGATCTACAATGAGTTTCTTTTTATTACTCACCGTTTTTTTTGGCTTTTTTGATTTAAACATCGATGTTTCATCCTTTCTAGAATCGTTTAATTGAACCTAAAACTGGTAATTTCAGATGATCTTCAATATCTTGTTCATCTTTAATACGTGTATCTGTCAGTTCTTTAATAAAAATAAACAGTAATGCTAAAATTAATCCTAAAAATAAAGCCACGACTAAATTAAGCATTGTCTTAGGAGAAACTTGTTGAGCTGTATTATCTGCATGAGATAAAATTGTCACGTTATCCACATTCATAATGTCTGGCATTTCATCACGATATACTTTCGCAATCGCATTTGCGATTTTTTCAGACTCGCCTTTTTTTACATCTACCACATGTACTTTAATGACTTGTGATTCAGCTGAACTTTCGACATTAACTTTTCCAGCAAGTTCGGATGATTTATATCGATGGTCTAATTTCTTTGCTGTCTTGTCTAAAATTCTAGGACTCGTCACAATCTCTGCATATGTATTCACTTGTTGTAATGTACCTTGAACGTTTTGTTGAAGCATATTATCGTTCGTTTGTTTTGGATTGACTAAAATTTGTGTTGTTGCTTGATACTTAGGCGTCATGATAAAGAAAGTCACAATTGCGCTAATGATTAAAAACAACAATGGCAATCCAATAAGTAACCACAAATTTTTCTTTAAAATATGTAATAATCTGCTTAAATCTAACGTACTGTCCATGTTGACCTCCAAGATTAAAAAATTAAATAGTGTTATTACATCAAAAGCATTCAAACACATATTTAGATTCAACTCTAAAAATAAAAACACTATTTTCAAAATAAGCAAATAATTTTATTTCTCTTTTAAAACCCACAACTTACAACCTTATCTTATTAATGTATTAAAATTGACTTAAAAGCACATTAATTTCAAAAGGTTGTTTTAAGAGAAATTATACATCAAGTTTCCTAATAATAATAGTAAAAATAAATATTTAAATGCATAAATCTCAAAATCTGAAACCAATAAATAAATGTTGCAAACAATAAGTGGAGTGACTACATTGTCACCCCACCCTCGTTATGAAAGCACTTTCAAAATAAGTTACCTTCATAATTTGTTATGCATTTGCATGGATAAGGCGTTATATTTATCTTAACCTCAGTTTGATATAACACTTCCCCCTTCTGTTCAAACATCATTCGAAGTGTAATTTAACTTTTTTAGGTACATTCCAATATATTTTAAAAATTTCAGTCTTTTTTGCGTCATACGGTGTAGAGTGTTGCATATAGGATTCGAATGGTAAACGTGCGACAGTATAAGATGTTAGAGATGGGTTCTGTTTAATCGCTGCTTCCAAAGATTGAATGCGTTGATATTGTGCAATTGAAATCATACTAAAAATCACAATAAAACTTGTTGCCATAACAGTTGTCACACATAATACCAATCGATGTGGCTTCAAATTGACCTTTGTTAATAATCCCATCGTAATAATGACATAAATGACATAGATCGCAAAAAAGTTTCTCGGCCCTATGGGTTGCACAACAAGTAATGGCGCCACCATTATCGGTATGACTCCCATTAATACGAGACTATAGCGTTTCATTCGTCCAGGTGGTAACACTTTTTTCATTGTTATAAAGAGGCTGATTAAAAAAATCATCCCAACAATGCCATTCATGAGTGCAACACTGACATCCGAATGCTTGTCATGGAAATTAAAAGGTATCCGAACTAACAACGTATAAAGTGGTGCGGACATTAAACCGATAGTATAACCCCATTGTTGAAGCGGCGTGCATGTGCTATGACGTATAAAAAGCACCAAAAATAGAGCAATAATCGTTAAAATTAAAATAGGTTCATAAATCAAGTGCTCAGGAAATTGTGTAAAAAGTGTCCCGATGACTTTGGCAATTATGCCATGTTGATCATCTGAAACTTTTTGATAATGTGAGTGTCCAGCTAAAATATTCATGTAATTTGGATTTAAAAACATGATGATCGCCCCACAAAAACTCATAAAAAATAAAGCAATCGTCGTCAAAGATATCGTTTTATATTTAAACCATAGCATGATGATAAGTAAGGCAATGATAACGACATTAAAAATGGTCATATTTTCCATAAACCATTGACCTATAAGTGCCAAAAGTAAAGCAACATATCGTTCAAGCCGTGTCAATGACCATCCTTCATAGAGTTTTAAATAACATCGTAATAGAAAGAGTGTACATAACGTTGCGGGAACATAATTATAAAATCCTGCAAACCAACCATAGATTTGACTATACATTGTGGTTGGAATCAACAACATAAACATAAAAATGACAAGATAAGAGAAATTCCTTTCACTGCATTGAGATTTCATATCTGTCTGAAATTGAAAGATTAATGCAATCACGCTCAAAGCACACACACTATAACTGATGAATCTCAATATAGGGATGCGTACTGCAATGATTTCAAAGGTGTTGCCGAGGTAACGGCCATTTAGAGACTGGAATCCTTCTCTTAACATGTCGATACCATATGCACTTCCCCACTGTAAATCGTCATGTATGAGTGGCGTTAAGATGCTCATGATTAAATAAAACGTAAAAATGATTAATAGCAACCACTGATGGCGAAAAATCGTTGTCATCATTCAACCCATTTCCTTTACTCAATAATTTGAAAATATTATATTAAAACTTTTTATGAATTTCTAACTTAAACATATGTATCAACAAAAATTAAATATATACTCAATCTCCCCTTCATATTTTTAATATATCATCAAAACAATTTTTTAAAGTAAACATGAGTTGGATAGCAATCCTAGTCATTGTTTTCATTCCACATACAAAAACCCCTTATAAAGTATTCATTTTTTACGTGATTACTTTATAAGGGGTAACAGCTTATGTTATGTTGACTTTTCTAAACAGGATGGTTAGTCCCAACCTTAATAACTTGTAGGGATAGACTATCATTTATCTCGTTTTATAACGCTAAATCACTTTTAGCCATTCACCGACTCAACCTAGTTGATTGGAGAACCTCCTGTAATACCGTACACTTGACCCGTGATGAAACTTGCATTTTCGGAAGCGAGTAGGACATAAACGTCCGCAAGTTCTACAGGTTGGCCAGCGCGTTGAAGTGGCTCTTTCTTACCGAAGTTAGGAATATTTTCTTGTGGTTGTCCACCACAAATTTGAAGCGGTGTCCATACTGGACCAGGTGCGACAGAATTGACACGAATACCTTTAGGTCCAAGTTGTGCTGCAAGGCCTTTGGTTAATGAAATGTTACATGATTTCGTCATCGCATAATCAAGTAAATGTGCGCTTGGCTTAACCCCTTGAATAGACGATGTAATAATAATACTTGATCCAGGTTCCATATAGTTTAATGCCTCTTGAATAGAATAGACATTTGAAAACACATTCACTTCAAAAGTATCAGTAAGTTGTTCTGATGATAACTTTTGAATATCATATTCATATTGTTGCATACCTGCATTGAGTACTAATATGTCTAAGCCACCTAACTGATGATGTGCATCTTTGACCATTTGTTTCGCATATGCTGCATCGCGTAAATCTCCAGGAAGTAATACCGCTTTACGCCCTGCTTTTTCAATGACTTGTTTAACATCTTCTGCATCAGCTTGTTCATCAGGATGGTACGCAATCGCAACATCCGCGCCTTCTTTTGCATACGCAATTGCGGCAGCTCTACCGATACCTGAATCACCACCTGTCACAAGTGCTTTTTTGTCTGTCAATTTGTTAGAACCTTGATATGTCTCTTCGCCACAATCAGGAACAGGCGTCATTTCACTTTGTATACCGGGATAGGATTGTGGTTGCTCTTCATATTTGTCACTGTAGAATTGATTTAATGGATTTTGTTTTGCCATGTCATACCCTCATTTCTTTTTAATTGCTAATCTTAGTATTCCCACTCCTCTATACGAGAAACGTTGTATCAATCATGTTATAATATAGATAACAATTTTAACGAATCATAATTTATATAAGGAGTAATATCATGTCAATTAAACAATTTTTTGAAGGAATGATTAATCGTCAATGGACGTTAAAAGAGGTCGTTTTAATATTAGTATATACCATTGTCATCAGCATGATTGTGACACCTCTCATCGGAATCCCGGCAGGTATAGGTGTATTTTATTATTTCAATATTTCCGAAGAGGAAAAACAAGCGATGCGTAATCGCTCACGTTACTAGTACGGGGACATTATGAAACGCTTGTGGCTTCGATTCAAACAATTACCGTTTACCGCCTTGGATGTATTGATGATACCGACAATGATTATTTTCCCAGTTCAACTTTTTGGAACTTTGATAGGTCTTCTGATCACATGTAGCACAATGGTGTTGTATATCACATTGAGAATAACTTGTAATTCATCAGACTGATTTAGGAGGGCATCGTCATGTCTCTAAATGAACTTTTAAAAAAATTTATGGATTATCGTTGGTCACTTACAGATGTTATTTTCCTTATGTTTTTCCCATCATTATTCTCTATCCTATTTGGACCTTTCATTGGTATTCCAGCGGGTCTCGCATTTTTTATCTTCTTATTTATGGTTAATGAGACTGACGAAAGTGAGGAAGATGATCTTGATGAACATCGTCAGAAGTAACTCACACCATAAATGTCATAACTGATCATTTTCTTCATTCGACACAACATCATTTCATTTTAAATACAAAAAGCCTTCAACGTCATTTTAACTGATCGTTGAAGGCTATTTTTGTATTAAAACGTATTAAAAAACGCTATTTTTCATTATCATTTATTTTTATATCCTAAGCGGTCAACGATAGCTGAAATGGCACCATCACCTGTCACGTTTGTAGCTGTTCCAAAACTATCTTGTGCCATATAAAGCGCAATCATTAAACCAATGGCCGCTTCATTAAACCCTAGAATAGAACCTAAGATACCGCTTGCTGCCATAACTGATCCACCAGGAACACCCGGTGCTGCAATCATGATCACACCAAGCATGAGTATAAATCCTAACATTGTAGGAATGCTCACAAGCGATAAACTTGGCAACACAATCATCGCCGCAACTGAACAACTCACGAGCGTAATCGTTGAACCTGATAAGTGAATCGTCGCAAGCAACGGTATACTAAAATCTGCAAGTGCTGGTGTTACTTTATTAGCTTTCGTTTGTTTAAGCGTTACCGGTATTGTCGCCGCACTACTCATCGTACCCACTGCTGTAAAATATGCTGGTAGCATTGTTTTCAACATGCTAAACGGATTACGTTTGTTAATCACACCGGCAATTGTATAAAGGACACATAACCATACCCAATGTAATACAATCGCAATAACAAGGACCAGACCGAATACTTTTAAAATACTCACAACAGTCCCTTGAGCGGTCATTTCTGCAAAAATTGTTGCGATATATAAAGGTAAAAACGGTATAATAACCTTTTCAATCAATACTTCAACAATTCGTTGTCCTTCATCAATCACTTTAATGATTGTTGAGGCATTCACCGCATGTGCAATAATACCAAACGCAAATGCTGTAATTAATGCAGTTAACACGCCCATTAAAGGATCAAACTCGAATGTAAAAAATGGTTTAATTTCTGGCGGCTCACCTGGAATCTTCCCATTAGATGCAATCATTGGCATAAAGTTATATGCTACAGTTAATGCAAGCAATCCCGCTATAATTGTAGACGTGTATGCGACACCAACTGTCATCCCTACAAGTCGCCCTGACCCCTTTCCTAATGATGTGATTCCCGCTGCAATAAAGAAAAAGATGATTAACGGAATCATATAGTTAATAAATTGTCCAAAGACCCCTTTTACCGTAACAAGTATTCGGTTTAAAATGTCGATATCGAGTAATCCAATGACAATCCCCAAAATAATCCCTGCTAAAAGTTTACCTACTAACTTCATGAATGTAGAACCTCCCTTGTTTACAAAACCCCTAAATGCAATATGTATCATAAGATGATGCAAGATAAGTGCTTTCTACTATTTTGCTACATAAAGATAATAAAGGCAACATAATTTCAGGATACTTTTTATAAAAATTTCAAAATACTTTTCTACCATAACAAAATAAAACCCTAGTATTATCAAGCAACTTTTAATTGCTTTACTAGGATTTTGTACACTCATTTTATTTTCTTGTTTTCAATAGTTTTTCTCGTATCATTTGAAATGCATGCCAGTCGTCATCGGTATATAATGCAATTTCAAATTGCGCGAGTTGTTGTTGGACGTACATCTTAATTTCATGAGGCATATAACTTAAAACGCCTGGATAATAGCGCTCATAAAAATCTAAGTGGATATGGTCAACCCATGCCTCCGCTTCTTTTGGTATGTCTTTTACGAGATAAGTTGCAAATGCTCGACCTCGATGCTTTAAAACATACAATGCTAGAAAATCTAACTTCATATTTTCTCCCCAAGATATGTGTGTAGGTGTTAACGCGGTGTTATCAATGGGTAATCCTAACCGTTTACGGTCATTTTCAATCATAACAAGTAGGTGTTGTTGTGTAACCACTTCAGGTTGAGAAGCTTTAACGGTTTGAATCGCTGTATTCAACTCCTCACCCCATTGCCGACATGCAATCTGAGTATGCCCTACGGCAGTTAAACCTAGCGTATGAGGTAGATTCACCATTCCTGCGATGGCTTGTTCCGCTTCAATTTTCGTCATATTTGCCGTAATTGGATTCAATTGTAACCCTGTAATCATATAACGCGTATTAAAGTAATCTTTATATAAAATCGCACCAATGGCATAATAATCTGATGTGATTAATGGAAAATGTGTTTCCATGACGTTTGTTTTCACAATACGACTATGCCATCGATCAAACATCTCATACATATGTATCGATTCTGCACCAAAATCTAATGAAACTTGATTCGTATCTCCAGGCGTTAAAGTTAATGCAGATAAGTTGGCTACATCTCCACTAAAATTAAGTGTCTTCACATCATTACTTATCATTTTATTCAAATTCCAAAAACGTATTCCCGTGCTACAAATCACCTTTGCATTGGTTCGCTTTTCTATTTCTGCTTTCGTCACTGTTGATACTTTAAATGCTATTTCAATCTCATCATAATATTGTCCACATAACGCCCCTAGCGCTTCAGCGACAAGATCATTTCTAACATCAATGGGATCCGTCAGTTCAAAACGAATGTCCCCCATATGATCGTCATCATAATAATGTGCTTGAATAAACCCTTGTTGATTGATAACATCATCAAACGTAATTTTCATGATACACACGTCTCCTTATTCTTTCCCCATACTCATTTTAACGTATAAATGTAAATTTTGTATGAACACCAAAAACCCACGCAATTTTGTTGTCCAATAGTGAAAGGTCACATCAATCTTTATTTACAAGTCATTGGCTTTCAGTGTTTGACTATTCCGTTTCAATGGTAAACACAAAATGTAATATCTTAATTTCTATAGAAAGGAGTGCAGCTGAGATAATGAACAAAAAAGATCAAAATTTAGAATCATTTCGCAAAAATAATGACGGTAAAGCAATGACGACAAATCAAGGTTTAAAAGTGTCAGAGGATGAAAATACATTACGTGCTGGTGAGCGCGGACCAAGTTTACTTGAAGATTTTCATTTCAGAGAAAAAATGACCCATTTTGACCATGAACGCATTCCAGAACGTATTGTACATGCTCGAGGTTATGGTGCACACGGTGAATTCGAAGTGTATGAGGATTTATCAGCATACACGTACGCAGATTTCTTAACACAACCCTCAAAGAAAACGCCTGTATTCGTTAGATTCTCAACGGTACAAGGTTCAAAAGGTTCAGCTGACTCTGTTCGAGACGTCAGAGGCTTTGCGACAAAATTTTATACAGATCAGGGTGTATTTGACTTGGTAGGCAACAATATCCCTGTATTTTTCATTCAAGATGCGATGAAATTTCCAGATTTAGTGCACGCTGTAAAACCTGAACCCCATCACGAAATGCCACAGGGCGGTTCTGCACATGACACTTTTTGGGATTTCTTTGCACAAAATCCAGAATCAACGCATACAACTATGTGGGTCATGAGTGATCGTGGTATTCCTAAAAACTTTCGTCAAATGGAAGGATTCGGTGTGCATACATTCCGTTTAATTAATAAAAATGGAGAGGCACATTTTGTGAAATTTCATTGGAAGCCTAAACAAGGTTTAGAGTCTATGGTTTGGGATGAGGCTCAAATTGTCGCAGGTAAAAATACAGATTTTCATCGTCAAGACTTATATGAGGCAATCGATAAAGGCGATTACCCAGTATGGGAACTAGGGCTTCAAATTATTCCCGAAAGTGACGAATTCCAGTTTGATTTTGATATATTAGACCCTACTAAAATTTGGCCAGAGGACGAAGTACCAGTGAAAATCGTCGGTAAAATGACGTTAAACCGTAATGTTGATAATGTTTTTGCCGAAACAGAACAAGTGGCATTTCATCCAGGACATATCGTACCAGGTTTAGATTTTACAAATGATCCACTGCTACAAGGCCGTTTATTTTCTTATACAGATACACAAATTTCTAGACTTGGTGGTCCTAACTTCCATCAAATTCCTATCAATAGACCTGTGAGTCCAGTACACAACAACCAACGTGATGGCATGCATCAAATGCACATTCATCAAGGTCAAGTCGCGTATCATAAAAATGCGCTTAATGCGAATAACCCACATACAACAGCACCTGAAGATGGTGGTTTCGAGCATTATCAAGAAAAAATTGATGCCTATAAAATTCAAAAGCGTAGCGAAAGTTTTAAAGATTATTATACACAAGCCCGTTTGTATTTAAATAGTTTATCTGAACCAGAATTCGATCATACAGTATCAGGATTCTCATTCGAGCTCGGTAAATGTGTAGACGTAAATGTTAAACAAAATGCGGTTAATCAACTTAATAAAGTCTCACGCATACTTGCTGAGCGTGTAGCTGAAAATATTGGTGTCTCAGTTCCTGAAACGAACGAAGAAGTACAACTAGAAAAAGCTGATAGTCAGCTTACGATGGATAAATTTGACCGTCCTTTAAGAGGTCATGCGGTGGGTATCGTTGTTGATGGAGAAGTTTCAAATGACATTTTAAAATCTTATGCCAAAACGATGGTTAATCATCAACTCAACTATGCATTTATTTCAGATAAACCACGCAATATTGAAGAAGATTTTGGAATTACCGAAACTTTTGATACTGTACATCCAACATTATTCGACAGTTTAATCATCCTTTCAAATAACACAACGATTTTTGATAAAACAGAAGAATTTGCAGAATTAACGTATCAACATTTTAAACCGCTTGTGCTTTCAGAAAATGCGGCAACTGCATTAGCTAACAGTCGCGTAGATTCGTCGCAACCTGGCGTCATCACATCTAATGATCCTGAAGCAATTGTACAAGCATTTACTAAACCAAGATATTGGGATCGACAATGAAGACAATTTTAACTGAGGTGAATTGAATTGGATTTTAAAAAATTACATGATGAAATTAAAGGCTATACTCAAGATACACAACCCGGTTCAGAAAAAGATATGCATCCGAAACCAGTATGTGAATTAGACAGCTATAAAGCAGCTGGGAAGCTTAAAGGTAAAGTCGCATTAATTACTGGTGGTGATTCGGGCATTGGACGTGCAGTTGCCATTTTATTTGCGAAAGAAGGCGCGGATGTAGCTATCGGCTATTTAAATGAGCATATTGATGCTGAAGAGACTGTGAAGCGTTTAGAAGAAATTGGTGTAAAAGCCAAAGCGTATGCACATGATTTGCGTCATGTCGATGAGTCTAAGGTATTAATTGACAAAGTTGTTTCAGATTTCGGTGGCTTAAACATACTTGTGAACAACGGTGGCGTACAATTCCCACAAGATGACTTTTTAGATGTCACACCGGAACAAATTAAAGCGACATTTGAAACAAATATTTATGGCATGATGTATTTAACACAAGCCGCACTGCCTCATCTTTCAGAAGGAGACAAAATCATTAATTCAACGAGTGTGACAGCTTATCGAGGTTCAGCACATTTAATTGATTATTCATCTACGAAAGGTGCAATCGTCTCATTTACACGTTCACTCGCGACATCATTAATGGAAAAAGGCATTTACGTCAATGCTGTAGCACCTGGTCCAATTTATACACCACTTATTCCGGCTACTTTTGATGCAGATAAAGTGGAAAATCAAGGAAGCGATACGCCTATGGCACGTCGCGGACAACCAGCTGAACTCGCACCATCGTATGTTTTTCTTGCGTCCACTGATAGCTCTTATATGACAGGTCAAACATTACACTTAAATGGTGGCGATTTCTTAACATCTTAATTTATTTCATAACAAAGCCTTCAAGGTACATTTACAAAAATGGACTTTGAAGGCTTTAAATTAATGTAAAAGTTCTAAGACAATATTGAATGACGATGCTTATTATCAGTCCGCTGTCGTGCAATACAGCATGACCATCACTCGTTTAACGCCACTCTATAACATAAAAAAAATAATACTTATCTACTTCATTAAATTCAAGTGCTTACGTCGTTTGAACGTGCGATACAGTAATGCCACACCTAACACGATACTTCCTAAACTCATCACTAATGATTCATTCATGTTACCTGTTTCAGGTAATTTTTTCCAACGTGCACCATGTGCTTTGCTGTCATTGCTCGTGTTGTTCTCAACATGCGCGTGTTTGAAATATTTCCCTTCAGATGCGCCCGCTTTGTTCGACATCGGTAATCCTTTGTCAGCCAGCACACCTTGAATGCCCTTTTCATCTTGTTCAAGCATCATTATATGATTTAACACTATTCCATGTTCAATGCCACCAGACGACGCATCATCTATATTCATCCATTGTTCCTTAGGTGTAGCAGCTTCATCTGTTGTATTCGTTATAGATGTTTCACTTACTCTTTCATCATCTAATAATGGAATCAAGATTAACGCTTGTGCATCATCGACACCCATATCATTTTGTAACGCCTCTTCTGAAACAGGAACGGAAATCTTCTCATGATTCAAAGGCGCTACCGACGTGGGTGCTTCGATCACTTCGGTATCTAATGCAATTGTTGAAGGTGGAGTTGCCACTTCTGTAGTTTCTTGTGACATAACAGCGTCGGATGCATTATCTTCCTTAGATTCGATTGTTTCAGGCGCAGTCTCAACCAATTTAGAAGTTTCTGATTCTTCTCTTATTTGATCTTCTTGTGGCACAGGTACGGTGACCGGTGTTGTTTGCGCCTCTTGTGAGATATCCTCTTTTTGTAGAGGTGTTGTCAAAGATTCACTTAATTCAGGTGCTGATGGCACTATTTCATCGACTTTCTCAATTTCAGAAGGGACCGTTTCTACAACCGATGTTGATTCCTCTTCTTTAAGTACTGATACTTCAGGTGTTGATTCTGTATTCACTGGTTGAGAAGATGCTATTGCTGGACTTGGTGCTTCTACTACGTGCACATAAGCCACTTCTGAACGATTATTGGCAGTATCATTTTCATACACCTGAACGACATCACCTACTTTTAATTTCATCTGCGTTTCATACGGCACACCCATCATCCATGTTCCATTTTTTCCAACTTTTGTCCACATCATTTGACCGTCAGGAAACCATGCGACAATTCTATTTCGATATTGGTCACCTGTTCCTGTAATGATATTTTTTCCTATTTCTAAATACGATACACCTGGAGGATTCGGAGGTAACGTATCAATCACATGTGTCGAGTAAGTTCCCGATTGTTGCCCTGCACTGTTAACCGCATAGGCAGTAATCGTATCATTCATGTTTAAAGGCATAGGTACTGTTATAGACCACATCCCATCAGCGGTCGCTGCCGTTTCCAATTTTTGCCCCTCATTAACACGAGCAACGACTGTCACATTAGGTTGAGCTGTCCCATTAATATGATGGTTCCCTGCTTGTTGTATATGCACAGTGGGAGTTTGAAGTACATCTGCTTCAAATGTATCAGGTTGCGCTGAACGTAAAGATGTCATTTGTCTTTCAATTGGAGACGTAAAATGATATTCAGCTGTTTTCTGATCAGCTGGTATTGGATTGATTAAATGTGTAAGTGTTATGACATTATCCTTTAAGCCATCATGTGTTTCAGTTTGATAATTTATAGTGTTTTCAGAAGGATTCTCACCTTCTTTTTGAAAAGATGTTGGTGACGCATTGAAAGTTTCAGCAGCTTGGAGATCTTCAGAAACATTTAAATAAAATAATGTCCCAAATACGACCGATGCGAGACCGATGTTTAATTTACGAATCGAAAATCGTTGCGCTTTGTGTTTAAAGTTGTACGTGGCTTGACGTTTCAAATTGTTTCATTCCTTTATGTTTAGTTCAATATAATACAGATGTTTATATAGTATCAGAATACGTATACATATCAAAGTAAATTTTGTTGTTTCATCTATATTTTTATAGTGTATTTACGCACAATGTTTCAATCTCTTATCGGACAATGAAATGCACACGACATTAAATCTCTTGTAGGATTAACATAAAAAAGCCTTCAAATTAAGGTTTCCCATAAATTTGAAGACTTCAAATCACATGCTTTATTTAATGAATGTGATGTTTTAATCGATGAAATGTAAAATGACCAAGCCCTAATAATAATATCGTTGTGACGCCTAACACGATACAATACGGAATCACACTTTCTGGTCCTTGAATACCTATCAATGGCGCAATCGAACTACCTAATATAAATTGAACTAAACCTAATAGGCTGGAAGCACTGCCACTTCCCCCAGTTCTCATTTGCATCGCTAAACTAAATGCAATTGGTCCAATCGCTGTAACAGGTGTCACTGTAATGAATAAACTTACTACTAAATAAGCGACTGGCAAATGAAAAGCGCACACGATAATCGTAAGGATCGCGCCAACAACTTGAATCATAATAAATAACGTAAGTACTCGAAGTTGTGGCATAAAACGTAGACAGACATTAGAAACTTGACTTGAAAGGATTAATCCAATTCCAACTAACACCATCAAAAGACTAAACGATTGTGGCGTCATGCCATATACATTTTGAGTAATAAATGGTGCACCTGCACCATAACTGAAAATCATTATATATGTGACGCCTTGCAATAACATGGGTAATACAAATGATGGTGTTCTAATCAATTGTATAAAATCTTTAAAGACTACTGAAAGTTTCTTTGCCTTCGTTTGACTGTGTTGAATGGTTTTCATATGTGGGTGAACCATCACAGATAGCAATAAAATCGCCCCTATGCCAGCTAATGCGAAAAAGATATAACGCCAAGTTCCAAATGATAACAATAATGCATTGGCTAAAGGAGCTAAAATTGAAATCAAACCATTAACAACCATAAGTGCCGTAAAGAAGCGACTGAGATACGCACCTTTAAAAGTTTCTCCAGCAATTGCACGTGCGATAACAATCGCACCACCACTTGCAAGCCCTTGTACAAACCTTAATGAGAGTAAGGCATAAACAGAATGACTGATTGCAATACATAATGAGGCTGCGATCAGCACGCATAAAATCATCATCGCTAATGTACGTCGTGATATGCGATCTGCCATAATTCCAAACATAAATTGTCCTATCGCGATCCCAATCATCGCTATAGATAATGTCAACTGTGTCTCTGATGTCGATGTCATTAAATCTTTTTGAACTAAAGGTAATGCTGGGCTATACATATCTGATAAAAGGGGTCCAAATGCAGTCATTGTACCTAATAAAATGATGAACAATAACGGCATGGTGGTGTATTTCTTTTCAATATTTTCCATACTCATTGTGCCTCTATTCTTTATCAAAATCGTTCCTATTGTATCACAATCTTAATTTTATCATGATATCGGTTGAATTACTGCACGAATATATGATGCATCCGCACCACTTATTTTTAACGGCAACCCAATAAATTGATAAATACCCGCCTTAACATGGGCCAAGTATAAGTTTTCTATATTATACATTTCATGATGTGCAATACGATGATGATTTTCAAGCGTTTCCGAGTCAATAGGATCCACCGATGGTACATCCACACCAATGACTTCGATACCTATAGAAGCAAGGTAGTCAATCGCTGCAATACTGAGTACAGGTATTTCTTCTGGAAAAACTGATGGATGACTTTCGCGCTGTGTCTGAATTAAAATAATGGTTCCTTCAATGGGACAACTTTTAAGATAGTCTACTTCAATGACAGGTATATCTAATAAAGTTACTACTGTCGCTTTGCCAATAAATCGTTCTACTGGTAATGCATCTATCGTCAATCCATCATCATCAAAGTGTTTAGGTGCATCGACATGTGTTGCAATATGTGTACTTCCAACAATTTCACCGATATTCACAGAATGTGTTTGTGCTTTTGTCGCAAAATAATTGAATTGAAACGGTGTATCTCCTGGCCACTCGGCCCAATCTTTGGAGAGTGCGTGCGTGATATCAATCCACATTTTAAAACTCCTTATTTATAAGTTTAAAGTTAAAGGAGCAGAATAAAAAATCATTGAGATTCATATCCTACTCCTTATTCATCGTACTTTCATGACAATTCATTGGTCGTTGTTTGTGATAGATTTAACCATGCATTAATATTATGTTCAATACTTCCAATATTGCCACCATTTCCTTTATCTAATACACGTAAAAAGTCTAAGTGACCAACTTCTGGATAGATGATGGATTTGACTTCTGCATGCCGTGATTCGAATTTCTCGACAGTGACAGCCGAATCTTTGTTTGGGAAGATGACATCATCTTCTCCTAATAAAAACAACACTTTAGGCATATGTTTAATTTTATCAATATCCTCTAAATAATCTGCTTTCAGCGTATACATTAAATCCGTAATCATCGCATCAACAGGTGCTAAGTATTCCGTAAAATTGAATTTATCCGAATGCTTTTTCGAAACACCTTGATCCAATATAAATTCCGGGATACTCTTAATCATTCCATCTTGGTGATCAGGCTTAATGTCTTTAAAAACTTCATAAAAAAGCTTGGAAATGCGTAATTCTTTATAATCAATTTTCGCAGCACTATTTAAATAAATGAGATGCGTGATAGGAAGTGTATTATATCCGGCGATTTTAGTCGCAATTAGCCCACCCATCGAATAACCAATCATAGCCATACGTTTGATGTTACTGTGCGCAAGTTCTTGTTCTAACGCTTCATTAATACGCGTAGCATAATCTTCTAAATTATGATCCATTCTCGAAAGCGACGTACTTTTTCCACGACCAGGACAATTGATAAATATTAACTTGGCATGATGAAGATATTTCGCAAATACTGTCATGATTTTGTAGTTCATTATGGCACCGTGAAGTAACACAATAACATTTTCAGAATCATTATCTCCTATTGTGACCATTTCTAATACGTCTCCATCATGATGAGATAACTTAACAGTATATGGCTCGTAGTGATTAAATAACATGAATGCTCCTCAGTCTCTTTTCTAACTTTTCATTTACACAAACATGTATGAAAATTATTTAACTATTATTATAGTAGAAATTCGTCAAAATTGCATAAGTCATAAGCCCTAAATTTAATAATATTTAACGCCCCATAATCTTTCTTCACATTTTTGTATAATATATTTTAGCACTTCGATACGCGCAGATTTTTTATGATCAGCTGGTACAATCAGCCAAGGTGCATGCGGGTGTTGTGTCTTTTCTATCATATCATGACTGGCTTCTAAATATAGATCCCATTTTTTACGATTCCTCCAATCTTCATCGGTAATTTTCCATTGTTTATTAATATTTTGTTCTCTATCTTTAAATCGTTTGAGTTGTTCATCTTTATCTAAAGTAAGAAAAAATTTCAACACAATAGCTCCGTCGTTGACCCACATTTGTTCAAATGCATTAATTTCATCGTAGGCTCGAGACCATTCATCGTACGTAGCAAAACCTTCAACACGTTCTACGAGGACGCGGCCGTACCAGCTACGATCAAAAATTTCAATATGACCACTCTTAGGCATATCTTTCGCAAAACGCCATAAGTAATGATGATTTAATTCAACATCAGTAGGTGCACTAATTGCATTCACTTCATAGCCAGTTGGATCAAGATATTCTCTGACACGTTTAATATTGCCGCCTTTACCTGCAGCATCCATGCCTTCATAAACTAAAATGAGCGGAATTTTACGTTCA
Organism: Staphylococcus sp. 11007852; assembly: GCF_011394325.1. NCBI lineage: Bacteria > Bacillati > Bacillota > Bacilli > Caryophanales > Staphylococcaceae > Staphylococcus > Staphylococcus sp. 11007852. The sequence continues at coordinate 63,459 of NZ_JAANBJ010000004.1, forward strand.
TATAAGGCGAATTGTAACTCTTTAAGTCGTAATTGTAATGATAGTAGTAATGCGTCATAATCACTTTTACGTGTTTTTTCAATTTGAACATTAAAAATGTCTGTAGAAAATGGTTCACTAAAGGCACCATTTATTTTCTTTTTACGATTGTGATATCGGTGAATGGCTTTTTCCAGTCGCGCTATCAAATGTTCATACATATGTTGTATTGCGTGTGTTCTATTTGTATAGTCAATCACTTCCCATTCATCATTGAGTATATGTTGAAATTCTTGACGATACACATCTGAAGGGATTACATTTTCATATTCTTGTGCTTTCCAATTTGTTAAAGGATTATCTTTCATTTCATTAATATGTTCTTGACGCTTTTCTTCATTAATTTGAATATAAAATTTAATAATTTCATGCGCATCGTTTTGAAGCATTGATTCAAATGCGCGGATTTCAGCTTTTAATTTATCATAATGTTTAAATGTACTTTTCTTTATCCCATGGATCTTATAATCAATAAAATGTGCGTACCAACTTCTAAAATAAATATTAATATCTCCTTTAGAAGGGAGTGTATTCCAATAATTTTGTAAGAATTGATAACGCAAATCATGTTCAGAAGGTGTTTTAGTGGCGATAAAATGTGTGTACTTCGCATCTAATGTTAATAGTAACTCATTGGTTAAGCGTGTTTTGCCAGAAGCGGGCACACCCTCAAACACAACCATTACGGGTATTCCAAGCGCATGGCTTTCACGTGTTAATACTGCGGCTTTAAGTTGTAGTGCTTCAATTTTCTTGTCCATATCTCTTCACCTCGGTTAGTCTATTATACGTGTTTTAAAAGATAGCAATCAACATTCTAAAAGGTAAATACCACTTTTTTGTTATTTTTTACTGTTAGCGTCATCAAACACCTGACATCTAAATTACAATTCTATGATTTTCTGTAATATTTGTAATATAACGGTATATTTTCTTTATTTTCAGAATACGGTTGTAATTCATGCTGTTGACCTTTTGAGTTTATCTTAATGAAATAGATATAAACATCTCACATCACAATCACATTACAGAACATCATTTTGAAATACTCTCGTAATGTTTTGTTATCAACTCGTAATTTACATCAATCCAGATGCCTGTTAGAGTGTGATTGTTGAAATTTTTAGTTAAGCAGACTTTTTGAAAATGAAAAAAATTTTATTTGGAGGACTTTCAATTATGAAAAAAACATTATTAGCATCATCTTTAGCAGTAGCAATCGGTGCGACAGGTGTCGCTGCGCATACAACAGACGCTCACGCAAGTGAAGTATCTCAATCTTCAATTGATAAAGCAGCTTTAGCGCATAAAGCTTTAAATAACGATCCATCATTAAATCAATCACCTATCCAAGCAGGTGCTTACGATTACAAATTCACTTACAAAGGTACTAACTTCCACTTCTGGTCAGATGGTACGTACTTCGGTTGGTCATACAATGGTTATGGTCAAGCAGCTGTAGCTCAAACTCAAGACGTTTCAGCTCAAGCTTCTACTCAAGCTGAAACTAACAATGCAGCAGCAGTTCAATCTAACCAACAAGCTTCTACTCAAGCACCAGCTGCAACACAAGCACCAAAAACATCAACTACATCTACAAGTGGTTCAGGTGTAAACTCACACTTACAATTAATCAAACAACGTGAATCTGGTGGTGACTACTCAGCAATTAACCCATCATCAGGTGCTGCAGGTGCTTACCAATTCTTACCATCAACATGGAACGCTGTAGCACAACAAGTTGACCCTTCATACGTAGGTGTTAACCCAGCTCAAGCTCCAGCTGCAGTTCAAGATAAATTCGCGCAACACTTATATAACACTGGTGGCGCTGGTCACTGGGTAACAGCATAATTTAATGCTTTCTTTAAAGAGTCCTTCATAGGGCTCTTTTTTATATCTATTCCTTTATTTTTCATTCAGTTCGAAATTTAATAACGCTATATATGCTACGATAGCCATTTTAAATCGTACATGTGCCTGAACGTTGTGAATTAAGTATCTCATCTATATTTAAAATTAAAGCACTATCATTCATTATTTACTGTGCTGCGGTACTACGTAAATAAAATGGATGCCCCCTTTTTCTTAATTGCGATATGATCACTTTATCGCATTCTTATTTTGCATATATCATAAATTTATACATTCAATAAATTTACAGTGCCACTCTTGTTGTCACCTTCATCATTAGAATCTATCTACATATTTTAAAAATAACTTTTCATCTTTTGTACCGCTTTTCTTCTATTATATATGTGTAATTTTTTATTTACGTTTACTTCTATTCATTAAGCACATTTTCAATCTAGCATTATTCGATAAATAATTTAATCATTAAATAAAGTTCTCAATATTTTAATAAATTATCTCTTCCTATCATGCTCCTAATCAGAAAGAAAAAAGCGTAATATTTCACATTGATATTTTAAAAATCGCCTACCCAAGCTTTATAATTTTTTGTTTCCAAATAACTATTAATGAGTCAAATTGTTATCTTTTATTTCAGTTTTGTTACAGTACGACTTAAAATTGTTTACAACGCTTTACTTCTTAATAATATGTGCTATGATTCTAGAGGATTGCATGAAGCACATAGAAAACGATATTAAAATTTAGATAGGGAGACTTTTTTACAATGAAAAAATTAACTACTGCTACAATCGCTACGTTCGGCTTGGTTACTTTAGGAGTTGCTGCACAAGATGATGCTCAAGCTGCTGAGCAACACACATCTTCATATGCATATTCAACTTATTATTCTCAAGAGACTAACGACTATATTACAGTAGATCAATATGGTAACAAACACCATACTTTAGATGGTAACTGGGATCCATCTGCACAATACACTTACTACACATTTGACGCTAACGGTGTGTATGATTTCTATTATTACAACTATAACGGAAGCTATAACTATAGCTATTCTTCACAATATTATACAACAGCAACACCTGCTGCGAGATATAACTATGAAAACAATTCATACAATTATAACTACTCAGCACCAAACTATAATTACAATTATAGCTATAACTATAATGCACAAAGCACTGTTCAAGCACCTGCTGCTTCAACTACAAGCTACAACACAACAACAACTGTTGCGCCAGCACCTTCTAACTCAGGTTACTCAAGCACACCAGTTCGTTTCACATCTCGTGGTGGTGCTAATCTTTACACTGCTGGTCAATGTACGTACTACGTATATAACCGTGTAGGTGGCGGTATCGGTAACACTTGGGGTAATGCGAATAACTGGGCAAGCGCTGCACGTGCTGCTGGTTACACAGTAAACAATACACCAAGAGCAGGCGCTATCATGCAAACATCAGTTGGTCCTTACGGTCACGTTGCATACGTTGAAAGCGTAGGCAAAAATGGTTCTGTAACAGTTTCTGAAATGAACTACGGTCACGGCGCTGGTGTTGTAACATCACGTACCTTATCAGCTAGTCAAGCTGCTTCACAAAACTTCATCTACAGATAAGATAATCCAAAACACGTTACTTTCATAAGTAGCGTGTTTTTTTATCTTTACTTGTCACCTCATCCCTCTTTCCTATTTGCTTCGATGCCTTCTTATGAGCAACTTATTGGCACGACACCATATGATTGGGTACACTCATTTCAATACTTCTAAAAAGGAACATCTCAATGAAGAAGATAATGAGAATAGTTTTAAGTGCGCTCATCGTTACGACAATCACTTTATTAGTAATCATTTATCACTCACGTGTACAACAATTTATCCAAGATATCCAAAATAATATGTCATTCACACATATTTTACATCAAGACCGTGAAACTCACGGGTTTGGAACATATGCCAATGGTTTAAAGTTTAATGGAGACAACCGTCATTATGGTATTGATTATCATTTGCCTGAAAATACCGATATTCTGGCTGCTACAGACGGCACAGTGACCCGAACATTTAAAAATCAGTTTGGTGGAAATGTACTTGAAATTCAAGAATCCAATAAGCGATATTATCAATGGTATATGCACTTAAATACGTTTAAGGTGAAACCAGGAGATGTGGTAAAAGCTCAGGATGTTATTGCACAATCGGGTAATACTGGTAAACAAACGACAGGTCCTCATCTACATTTTCAACGTATGAAAGATGGCATCGGCAATCGTTATGCTGAAAATCCAGCTGCTTTCATTGAATCATTGCCACATGGACAACGAAGTTTATACCGTTTAAAATAAAAAAAGTGCCGTTAACATCACATCGTGTGATTTTACGGCACATTTTTTTAATGCTCATTAAGTTGATCTTGTTGGATATTTAAATGGATTCGTTCCATTTTGCGTTCTACGTCCCCTATTTCAAGCGCACATTCTCTTAAAGTTTGACGATACATGTCTCTATCACTATTGGTTGATTTATAATGTAATTGATGTTCTAAACTCGCCCACATATCCATACCAATCGTTCTTAGCTGTATTTCTACAGGCGCTTCAATCGTGCCATCTGTTAAAAATACTGGAACGGACACGACAATATGCAAACTTTTATAGCCATTTGCTTTAGGATACTGAATATAATCTTTTCGTTTTAACAGCTTTATGTCTGCTTGTTGCAATAATAGTTGCTCAACGTTATAAATATCATTCATGTAATTACATACAACACGAATCCCTGCAATATCCATAATATGTGATTGTGCGGATTGGGCCGAAATTTCAAACCCTTTTCGCTTCAACTTTTGTAATAAGCTCGGTATTTTTTTCACACGTCTTTCCATATGATGAATCGGATTATGTGCATTTTTCAACTGAAAATCTTGATCTAAAATATGAAGTTTTGTACTAATTTCTTCTAATGCCGCCCCATAAATATGTTCTAACTTAATAAATTGTACAACTTGTTCGATATTATCCTCAGAATGTATCGCTTTTTGTGTATACGTTGCAACTTCACTTTTTAAATTTTCAATATTAATGGGTATTTTTTTCTCTACAAACATACAGTCACCCCGTACTTTATCTCTTTCATTACTAATGTACTACTTTAGCAACAAATTTGATAGTTGTAAGGGGTGCTTTTAATATTAAGATTATTTTTTATGTTTTAGCGAAATGACAATACATCCTCTACCGGTAGACGTACGGATTCACGCCCTTCCACAGCTGCTTTACCCACTGCAATGATCATCACAGGCATATAGCGTTCTGAATCGAGTCCTAGCGCTTCTGCAATAACATCTTTTTCAAAGCCGCCAATCGGATTTGTATCATAACCATAATATCGTGCAATGAGCATAAATTGCATCGCTGCCAAACTACTGTCGATTTTAACAATATCATTCATACCTTGGCGATCTAAGCTTTCATATAGCTCAACAAATTTCGCAACTTGAACATCTTTAACTTCTTGTGGCATGAACCCTTTTTCAACCGCATCATCATATATTTTATCAGCATATTCATAGTTCTTCATATCTCCAAAAATAACAACCATAGCTGCAGATGTATCATTTTGACGCGTGTTAAACTGCACTAACGGACGTAGTATATCTTTTCCTTCAGGTGTATCAACTACGACAAAACGCCAAGGTTGCATATTTACAGATGATGGTGCTTTCGTAGTAAGTGTGATCATTTCTTCCATTTCTTCTCGCGGAATTTTTACATTCTGATCAAATTGTTTAACCGAACGTCGACTTTCTAATACGGATTTAAAATCTTTCATATAACAACATCCCTCTCTCACCATAATAAATATTATTTTGATTAAATTAAGTTCAATTCAATTATATGTAACCGTTCTGCGTCTATCAAGAAAAAAGTGTTATACTATTATAAAGAGATCAAGGGGGCCAATATGATGACATTAGAACATGATGACTTAAAAAATGAACTATGTTTTTTATTTTATGTTGCTTCTAAAGAAGTCATTAAGAAGTACGCGACACACTTAAAGTCATACGATTTGACGTATACGTCATACATTACTTTAAAAGCGATACAGCCTAATGAAGTTGTAAATATTAAAACATTAGGCAATCGTATTTATTTAAATTCAGGTACACTCACACCATTAATAAAAAAGCTTGACCAAAAAGGATTCGTTCAAAAACTTCGTAATGAAGAAGATGAACGAAACCTGAATATTTCTTTGACCAATAAAGGCATTGAAGTGCGCGACTATTTATTTAAAGTCACGAATGAAGTATACAAAGAATTAAATGTCGAAGGTGACGACATGGAACAATTAGTTCAAGTATTAGAGCGTTTCATTAAAAATAATTTCAATCAAGATTAAAATCATCATATATACAGCGTTTGGAATAACACCTTCCTATCAATTTAAAAGCCTTCAAAGTACATAATTAAATGCACTTTGAAGGCGATTGATATGTATTGAAGATTTAACAATTTGATACAAGATGAAGGGATTCCTACATCTATTTAATGGCATAGATCGCTAAATCGTTAAAAACAAGCCTTTAAAAATTTCAATAGTAATTGAGAGTAATATGCTTCTCAATTGTTCATTCCCATAAAAAAGGGGCTCGGACATTATAGCTAACGTCCTAACCCCTAAATTGATTTTAGAATTTTATTTATCTAATTTTAATCCTTCTTCTATTTCTTCAATTTGCTCTATTGTCGTTGTTGTAGAACCTGAAGCAAAGTACCAAAGTTTAGGATCTAATTCTAAAACTTTACCATTTTTAACAGCTTTCACATTTTTAATGACATTGTTGCCTAGAACTTGTTTTGCTGTTGATTTTTCACCGATTGCTTTACCACGATCCATCGCGAAGATGATATCTGGATTTTTCTCACTCACATATTCATTTGTCACGTTTTGACCATGACTGCTTTTCTTAATATTATCATCAACTGGTTTGAACCCTAACGTATCGAATACGAGGTTACCGAAACGGTCTCCCGCTCCAAAAGTAGATAATTCACCTTCATTAACAAGTAAATACATTGCTTTTAAATCTAAGTTTTTTGTTTTTGCTTTTACTTCTGCAATCTTTTCATCTAATTCTTTATTTAAAGCTTCTGCTTTCTTTTCAGTATCATAAATTTTACCAAGAATGCTTGTGTCGTTTTTCATAGATTCTATGAAATCATCATTTTTTGCGCCCATATAAACGATTGGAGCGTCTGGTGCAGCTTTTTTCAACTCATCAATATTTTTTTGATTTGCTGTACGTGCTGATAAATAAATCACATCTGGTTTAACTTTTGCAATAACATCAAAGTTGATTTCTTTTAAGGAACCCGTGTTTTGATATTTGTCTGATTTAAAATCATCTAAGAAATCTGGTAATTGTGCGTTACCTTCACCTTTAGGTAATGCGGCTACTTTATCTTTAAGCCCCATTTCTTCTAATGTTTTTAATGCACCGTAGTCAAACACGACTGCTTTTTGCGGATTTTTAGGCACTTCTACTGTATCCGAATATGCTTTATCTTGGCTACCGTCATCTGCTTTACCACGCAATTTAAAATCATTTTTAACTTCTACAGTCTCTTTAGAACCACCTTTTTTAGATGACTTATTGTCATCATTACCACATGCGACTAATACAAAGACCATCGCAACCATTAATAATAATCCTAACTTTTTCATATTGTCCTCCTCATTTAACTCATTACTTTATGAGACATTTGATGATACATACAAGGTAGTTCATCAAAATAAATACAAATTTGTTGACCTCGAATCGTTTCAATTTTAACATCCATATCATAGAGTTGTTTTAATACCGCTGAGTCAATGACGTCACGTTTATGGCCAGCTTTCACTACTTTGCCATCTTTTAAAGCGACGATATCATCAGAGTATACAGATGCAAAATTAATATCATGTAACACAACAACGATTGTTTTGTTATGAAAAACTGCGAGTTCACGTAAGGTTTGCATAATTTGAACAGAATGTTTCATATCTAAGTTGTTTAACGGTTCATCTAAAAGTATATATTCCGTATCTTGTGCAATTGTCATGGCAATGTATGCACGTTGGCGTTGACCGCCTGATAACGTTTTAAGATAACGGTGCCGTATGTCGTCCAACTTCAATAATGCAATTGCTTCATTTACTTTTGCTTTATCTTCATTCTTTAAATAGCCTTTAGAGTATGGAAAACGACCAAAGTTGACCAACTGTTCAACAGTGATGTTTAATTCTGTATGGTTCGTTTGTTTTAAAATCGACAATTTCTGAGATAAAGCTTGTGACCCATAGTCATTTAAAGGCGTATCTTCGATTTCGACTTGACCTTCTTGAAAATCTCGTAGGCGACTGATGGCTGACAATAATGTACTTTTGCCGGCACCGTTGGGTCCAATCAGTGAAGTCAATCGTCCTTTTTGTATATCAACACTCACATCAGTAAGTATTTGCTTGTCATCAATAAATTGATTCAAATGCTGAATGCGAATCATGTCGTTTCCCTCCGCCTCATTAAAAGATAGATAAAGTAAATGCCTCCAATGAGGTTAATTAAAATACTAACTTGTGTTGTTGCTTCAAATAAGTGCTCTACAATCCACTGTGCGACAAATAAACTGATCCAACTGATACAAATTGTTGCTGGTAAAATATAACGATGTTCGAAATTTTTAATGAGCTCATGTGCTAAGTTTATAGTTAATAATCCAAGAAATGTAATAGGTCCAACAAGTGCAGTTGCTATGGCAACCATCAGTGCAACTAAAATGAGCAACATGCGTGTCATTTGTGTATAGTTCACACCAAGGTTAATCGCCTGAGCGCGACCAAGTAATAATACATCTAAATACGGCAACATCTTCACTGTAACAAGTAACAAAATCGTTAAAGCGATGGCACTTAAGGTTACTAGTGTTGGATTTGACCCGTCAAAGTTAGCAAACATCGCACTTTGAACAACAAGAAAATCTTCAGGATTAATTAATAATTCAAGAAAACCGGTAATACTTCTAAAAAATGTTCCTAAAATGACGCCAATTAACAAAATAAAATACACCGAAAATTGACCATATTTAAAAATACCTTCAAATAAAATCAATGCGAAAATGACCATTACGACCAATGTCACTGCAAAATTTAAATAAAAATTTGTAATAAATATAGAACTTGCGCCGAAAATAAAAAGAATTAATACTTTACTAAATAGATATACAGCATCAAGTCCCATGATGGAAGGTGTTAATAAACGGTTCACGGTGATGGCTTGGAAAATGACAGTAGACGCGGCGATTGCTGCACCAACGAGGATCATTAAGAAGAGTTTTCTCAAACGACTACTAAACTGATACTCAAAAATTTCAAAATCAAGACCAATCAACAAATACATCGCACCAATCATGATGGTTGCGACAATTAAAATGATGAGCTTTTTTAAGGACGAATTACGCATACTGACGACGTCCTTTCATCAACATAATAATAAAAATGATAGTTCCGAACATACCAATCGTTAAACCAATATTGATTTCATACGGGTAAACGACAACACGTCCAACTATATCTGAAAACATCACAAAAATGGCGCCGAGCATTGCTGTATGTGGCAAAGCATTTTTCAGATGATCTCCTTTAAAGATAGAAACGATGTTGGGTACGATAAGACCTAAAAATGGAAGCGTTCCGACTGTGACAACAACCAACGCCGTAATTGTAGCAGTTATAAACAAGCCGATGTTTATGATGACATCATAATTCAGCCCTAAATTTTTACTAAAATCACGACCCATACCTGCAATTGTAAATTGATTTGCAAATACATAAGTCATCACAAGTAACGGTATGCTTAGGTACAAGACCTCATAGCGTCCACTCGTAATAATGGCAAAATTACCATTCATCCAGTTCCCTAAACTTTGTACCGCATTGGTTTTCAAAGCGATAAATGTTGAAAAACTGGAGATGATACCACCGAGCATAATACCAATCAGCGGAACAAAAATAACATCTTTAAATCGTATGCGTTGTACCATTTGAACAAATAAAAATGTGCCCGCTACACTTAATAGCACAGCAAACAACAATTTTAATAGGATATGTTCTGATGGAAAAAAAACAAGAGAAATTAAAATCCCTAATTTCGCCCATTCCATCGTTCCAGCTGTCGTAGGACTAACAAATTTATTTTGCATCATTTGTTGCATAATTAAACCAGCTAATGCGAGTGAACTCCCAGCGATAAGAATACTTACGGTACGGGGAATACGACTTGCGAATAGAACATTCAGTTGATCATCATTAAGGTTAAATAGCGCTGTAATCGGAACGCTACTCACCCCAATGAACAAAGAGCACACAGTAAGGATAGTGAGTGTGACAAACAACACATAGCCATTCATAAAATAGCGCATCATTCTGTCTCCTTTTCACCCTTACAAACATCGACAATGAAAATCATTATCATTTAAAGTGTAGCATCAAATCATTTCACAAACAATATTCTTTTGAACTAAAAAACAAAAAAATCTCAAAACGCAACAAAATTGCCATGTTTTGAGATTTTTCATTATGTTATTTGTGGTCTTTAAGCTGTTTTCGACTCATTCTCACCATAGAGATTGAAATCCAACTCACCAATAAGGAAGGTAAAATAAAGATATTGATACTGTCTACCGTCAATAAGTTGGCAAATAAATTTTGAACATCGATATCAGCCAATCCTTTTAATTGATTTGCCACGAATTGATACAACGTAAAATAAATTAATAACCATTGAATGAAGTATTCTAAAATTTGTATTAACGTGTCACTTATAACAATTTTACGACTCATGAACCTTAAAAAGATATATTGAATGATACCACTAAGTAGCATTGTTATAAGGCCAATTTGAAAGATACCATCGGTAATATCAAATAATAACACCATTGGTAACCAAACTACGAATGAACCTATCAAAATGGTAATATAACTCAAGAAAATTAAAAGGGTTCCAATCGCAATGGCTTTAATAAAAACCAATCTTCCTTCTTCGTGTCCCACTAGAAATCCTATAAGCAAGAATAAAATTAAAATAATTATCGTATTTATGAGTAGCATGTGTCACCATCCCGTATAAAATCAAAAGTCCTATCATATTTTAACTTTAAAAGGGCCAATCTTTTAAAAATTTAATGTACTTTTAAACCTTGTAAGATACGTATAAGAAAAAGATGATACACATTTTATAATCCAATGCATCACCTATTTTATGACATGTATTTAAGAATTTTGTGAGACAATAAACATTAAACTCAGTGATAATACTGTAAGTACTGCACCAATCATCACCCATGTGTTCAGTTGCTTCTTAGCGGCCTCGCCCTCTTTTTTAGAAACCATTACCGCTTTTATCCAAGCAACTACAGAGAGAATGATTAATATGCCAATAACTATTGTCATTATATGGCACACCTCCACTTATATAATTACATATTTATTTTAGCATATTCCATTTTATTCAGTGCTTTTTCTATTACCAAAACATAAAGACGTCACATTTTACCCTTATCGACAAATCATTTTGTAAAATATAAAATAGATAAAAGTGTTTCTTTTAAGGGGGAATCATATGATTTTCGGAACAATTATTTCTCAAAATCAAACGTGGTTATTACTTGCTTTTATCATTGGATGGGCGGCAATCAGCATTATTTTAGAACAACAATTTAAAATTGCTAAAATCATATCAGGCGCGATTATCGCACTTTTAGGTGCTATGTTGCTTTCTAATTTAAATATTATACCTACTAAGGCGCCAGCATATGATATAGTCTGGGACTATATTGTTCCGTTATCTATTCCGTTATTATTGTTTCAATCTAACTTAAAGAAAATTTGGAATGAAAGTAAACGTTTATTATGCATCTTCTTAATTGCCAGTGCCGGAACAGTCATTGGTGTCATCATTGCATATGCTTTTTTACATCCACACATTCCGCATCTAAAAAAAATCGCTGCAATGATGACTGGTAGTTATATAGGAGGTGGTGTTAACTTTGCAGCATTAAGCGCAAAGCTCACACCCCCCAGTGATCTCATTTCATCTACATTTGTCGCAGATAATAGTGTAATGGCACTCTACTTCATTTTATTAATCGCATTGCCCCAATTCTCTTTTATAAAAAAATGGTTTAAGACTTCCTATGACACGCAACATCAACCGGCACATCATCATGATTACTGGGAGGCAAAACCCGTTCACTTAAACGATATTGCGATTGCTTTTGGCCTATCTGTAGCGATTGTCGCATTGAGTTTTACGTTGTCAGATTGGTTAAATAACCTTATACCTCAATCATGGGTGATCATGAAGACACTCGTAACATTTTTTGGAGATCCATATTTACTAATTACAACAATAACGCTGTTATTAGTGATGCGTTTCGAACGATTCTTTGACAAGCTTAATGGTGCAAATGAAATCGGAACATTTATGATTTATAATTTTTTCGTTGTCATTGGGACACCCGCATCCTTTGCGGTTATTTTTAAAACTGCGCCGCTCCTCTTTATCTTTGTCATCATTATTTTAATATGTAATCTAGGACTCACACTAATGATTGGACGGCTCTTTAAATTTAATATTGAAGAAATGTTGCTTGCTTCTAATGCTACTGCAGGAGGACCAACGACAGCTGCGGCGCTTGCAATTAGTAAAGGATGGCATGGCTTAATCGGTCCAATTCTTATTGTAGGTACACTCGGTTATGTGATTGGCAATTATGTTGGCACGCTGATCTTCCAGTTATTGCGTTAAACATGACTGCTTAAGGGAAAAAGACCGATAAAGGAGGGATGATTGTGGCTATTTATGTCCAAAGAATTTATAGTTCATCTTCTAAAAAAGGTGTTCGCGTATTAGTTGACCGTGTTTGGCCAAGGGGTGTGTCTAAAGATGAAGCCAAAATCGATTACTGGCTTAAAGACATTGGACCTTCTTCCTCTTTAAGAAAATGGTTTAATCATGACGCAGACAAATTTGATGCGTTTAAAACAAAATACGAAAATGAATTGAAAAACAATAAAGCACAACAAGAAGCTTTAGCTACTTTAAAATCCATTATTCGAGATACTCAAGAAGATGTCCATCTGCTTTATGGCGCAAAAGACACGCAACACAATCAAGCAGTGGTGCTTAAATCATTGCTATCTTAATATAATAGCTTTGTACCTTATTTCCACAAATTAAATGCATTATTTTATCTCGTAAAAAACCCTCTGTATTATCGAAAGGATAAAATAGAGGGTTCATGATTTCTCAGCAGTGATTAAAACACATTATACTGTTGCAATATGTTTATGATATATATGATCGATGACTAGCCCCACACATGTACAAATCACAAATGGGATGAGCCATCCAAGTTGAGATGCGGCTAACGGCATACGTTGGTAAAAATCTGTAAGCCATGGAATTGTCCAGTTGAATGTTAATGCCACTTGAACAATGGATAAAAGTAATGTCACCATTGTAGGAATGATATAAGTCCATCTTAAACGATACGGAAAGACCATATTAACAAGCGACACTAGCACGAGAACAATCGCAACGGGATAAATAAATAACAAGATCGGCTGTGCGATTTTTAAAATCGTATTTAAACCAAATGTCGTAAAAAACAAGCCAAATGTTGCAAATAACAATACTAGTCTTTTATAGCCTAACTTAGGGACATAATTGATTGTAAATGATGCACATGCGTTGATTAATCCGACGCATGTCGTTAAACACGCAAGCAACACGATGAGTGCAAACAAATAATGTCCATACATGCCAAAAACACGCGTTGATTGGTATGTTAATATAGACGTCCCATTATGGATGGTTTCTGAAGAAGGCGTCGTCGCTCCCATCCAAGCAAGTGCCATATAAACTGCACCGAGCAAAGTTGCTGCAATGAGCACCGCTTGCAATACGCGTATTGTTAATTGACGTTTCCCAGTCACACCATGGGCTTTAAATTGATTGACCACGACAACCGAAAATATTAGCGCACCTAATACATCTAGCGTAAAATAGCCTTCAAGCACCCCGTTTAATGTCGGTTGTTGGACAAAGGCGCCTTTTGAAGCAACTGGCGACTGTTCGGCGTTGATAATAGCTAATAAAGATAATAATCCGATAACAACCAGTAATATAGGTGTCAAATATTTACCCAAAACATTCATGATACGTGTAGGAAACATCGCCAAAAGTGTTACGATTGTGAAAAAACATATCGCAAAAGCGACAAGAGTGGCCGTATTGTGCACAGGTAATATCGGGGCAACACCTATTTCATATGCAACGTTTGAAGCCCTTGGAATACCATAAAAAGCACCTGCCGTTAAGTAAACGACAAAGGCAAATGTCGTACCAAAAATGGGATGAATTCGATTGCCGATACTTTCAACTCCTTCATTATAATAGGCAACGATAATAACTGCTAAACACGGTAACAATATCCCAGTTATGACAAAACCAGACATTGCTTGCCAAACGTGGATACCTGCTGTATGCCCTAACATTGGAGGGAAAATTAAATTACCCGCTCCAAAGAATAAAGAAAACAGCATCAATCCAGATATAATTACAAATTTATTCACTTGAAATTCCCTTCCTAAAAACAACATTATATTAAATTTTCTGAATATTTTATAAAATTAGTTTTATAAAGTCACTTGTTCATTATATGAGAACACTTTAACAATGTAAAGCGTAAATAAGTATTTTAAGGTAATCCCTATTTCAACACGAAAAAGCCTTCAAAATTCATCATGAGATGAACTTTGAAGGCGATATCAATTTTAACCGCGATGTTTCATTATCCTATGCGCATCATATTGCCCCCATGACATGAGGTCAATATTCGAAGGCTAAAAACATGCTATTATTTCACTATAAGTACAGGCACATTTACCCGTTTTGCAATTTTATGTGTGACATGACCAAGCACATGCTTAATATCCATTTCCGCACGTTTGTTACTCATTACAACAATGTCATAATCGTACCCTTCAATTTCATTTACAATTTCGTGCGTAGGACTTCCAGTAGTAAATTTAATTTGATATATCAAATCATGCTCATCTAAAGTGTTAAGAAATGGTCGCATTTCTTCTTTCTTTTCTTCAACAACGTCCTCAAAGTGCTTACCTTGGTATCGCACATAATTCGCCAATTCTGTTTCAGAAATCACGTTAAAAATAACGATGTTATACGTTGTAGCGCCATGTGTTAATTTTTTCAATTGATCCGGTACGTTTTTGAAGCTATTCCCAAAATCATAAGGAACTAGTACATTTTCATACATAAAATGTCACCCCTTTTTTATAATATGGCTCTTATCTTTACACCTTCATTTTAACACTTTGAAAACGCTTACTCAACGTATCCCTTTGTACATATTGTGACATATAGTTCATATCATCTATAATTACACTCTTTACTATTTAATTTAAAAAAACATCAACATTCACGAATCAATGAATGTTGATGGCTATATACATTTGGGTATGTTGTACCTATCTTAGCGCCATTTTAACAGGCTACAATAGTCGGTCAATAACCCCTCTTTTTCATATCTTAAGATGCCATTTCGACATCATCAAATGTATGCATTACTTTTTTCGGACAAAGTTGATGACCGATGACAACTAAATAGGATGGCATATCCATTTGACACGGTTTAAGTTCGAGGTGTCCTGGAACATATTGCATAATACACGGTTGGTCAATGCCTTCAACCTCAACAAACCCTTTCACACGATAAATGTGTCCTTCTAACTGTTTCAAGCCTTCTATAAGTGCGGATTGTTTAATAGGTTTATTAAATTCGTGGAAGCATTGCGTCAGTGCACCATGTGTTGTTGGACGTGATTGCTGTTCAATCACCGCTTGTTCAGGCATTTCATTTAACGTCACTTCTCCAAATTGTGTCAGAACGTAAGGAATGCCCGGATAATCTGCTTCAAGTTTATTAACGATATAAAGTAAACGCGTTGTATCGATAAGATCTATTTTATTTAAAATTAAATGACTACAAAATTGCGTTTGTTCTTTAATCAAATTACGAATATCTTCTGGATAGTCATCTTTTTGATCATATACAGACGCATCGATAACACCTAACATGCGTACACGCTCTACTATAGGTGTCAACACCGGCGTCAAACATGCATCATACACTTCTAATGGATGTGCAAGTCCACTACATTCAATAAAAATAATGTCAGGTTGATGCTCTAAATAAATGGAATGAAGTTGTGATGCAACATCTTTTTTAAACGTGCAACAAATACAACCATTCGTCATTGTTTTAATATGTATTGGTTCACTTATAAAATATTGGTCTACATTACGTTCTCCAAAATCATTCATGATGACAGCAGGCTTCAAATTGTGATCAATCGCATCTTGGATAAGAAAGTTTAAAGTTGATGTCTTACCACCACCTAAAAACCCTGTCATAATTACGATTTCCATTAATAGCCACCATCCTTCATCCAGTCTCTAAATACGCGGCTTCCTGTAGTCGTGGCTTGACCTTGATATTTTCCTGAATAAATCGCATCGGGTGCGGTTTTTGTTTCTGCTAAAACAATTTGACAAATACGTTGATTCTGTTCAATTTCTAAAGGAAAGTCATTCGCATTATACAGTTCTAATGTGATTGCACCTTCAAAACCAGGATCAACCCACCCTGCGTTTTGAATAAATAATCCTGCACGTCCAATCGAACTTCTACCTTCAACAAAGCCAGTTAAGTTTTCAGGTAGTTTAATATATTCTTGGGTCGTCGCCAAAATAAATCCATGTGCTGGAACCACTACACTCTTTTGATGGATTTCTTCATACCGAATAGGCTCGCTTAACTTTTGTGTACCATTCATTGGTTGTAATGGTCTTAAAAAATGATCTGCTAACGTTAAATCAATAGAAGCAGGCTCAACATGTGATGCCTCATATGGCGACACTTTAAGTGCTCCCGATTGTATGTATCCTTTAATATCGTTGTCAGATAAAATCATTTGTGCACCTCTATTCTTCTCTGTATAAATCGGAATCATTACGTAGTTTAAACATATTTTTAAATGTATCATGTCTAAATTAACTATACAAGACATTCTTTTATTTCTAATTTACCTTTCAAAAACATAGGTTTTGCTATATCTTCTATTTCGCTTTTATGAAAGACATTTTAATTAAAACTCTGTGCAAGTGCCAAATACATCTTTTAATTTAAAAGTAATATATAAAAGCTATCAAAACGTTCTAAATACGCTTTGATAGCTTTTAGTCAATAAATACATGTATTATTTTTCAACCTTAATGACTTTTTCACCTAATGCTTTTGATTCAATTTCGTCATCTGTAGTATGGCCTTTGAGTATTAATTTAGAAGGTTCTTTTTTTATTGAATAAGCAACTATTGCTGTGACATTGTCATTCTGTTTAACTAATACATTGCTATTCTCATTTAAGTCATGATACTTCGTATTATCTTTAATATAAATATAACTTTTTGAAATTTTTTCTTCGATATTTTTAGTATCTTTAATAAGTTCAAAATGATCATCCCATGACTTTTCAGCGGTCATATTTTTTTTACTTTTATTCGTATATTCATATTCAAAAACGATATAAGGTCCTCTTTTATCATCTTGTCTAAAATTCTCTACAAGTTTTGAACCTTTTATTTTAATTTCAGCATCTTTAGTTCTTAATGTGTCACCTTTAAAATAACCATCCCCAATGTTTTCCTCAGATGCTTTTTTGTCATCTTTATCGTTTCCAATAAGACCACAGCCACTCAGCAAAAGCGTTGATACACATAGTGCACTTAATATTTTTTTCATATGCTTCATCCCCCTAAAACTTACCATCGTTAAATGCTTCTAATTTAAATTTTTGTTTACCTAGTGACTCATGATTCTCATTAGTCCCCTCAATAATGATTGGGTCCGATGTATTTTCTAACTTAAATAGAATCATCGCTTTATATTTGCCACCTTTTTTTATTTTTTTATCTGAAAGCATATCATACTCACTTTTATGTGAGTCATCCAATAACGGCGTTACTTCTAATTCTTTAGCCTTACCATCTACTTCTTGATAAATGTTAAAACCTTTTATCCAAGCGTCGATTGCTGAAATTTTTTCATCTGATTTGTTTGTCACTTCATAACCTATCACAATGGCTTGGAATTTTTTGTTATCAAAACCTGTCATTTCTACTCGAGACATCTTTTGAAAATCAACCTTAAACTTCTTAGTTTCATAATGTTTACCTTTAAATTCACCCTCTGGTTTATATTGCTCTGCATCTGATAATTTTAACGTTTCAGTTGTATTTTCCTTAGTTGGTTTTTCAGCTTTTTCTTTTCCCTTGTCTTCGCCATTCCCACAAGCAACGAGTAGCTATGACATCATAATCAAAACGATTCCTTTTTTCATATGTATCAAACACCCCTATTCATTTTTTACACTTTTTAATTTACCAATTGCGAAATAGTTTTTCAATAGTATATTTTATTTTAAAATCCAAATGTAGCGATGTTATTTTTTAATAAAATAAAAAATGCCTACACTTTTGATTTTAATAACCAAAATTGTAGGCATTTTTATGTTTTATATTTAGGTTTAGAATAAGAAATAGCGTTGTGTTAACGGCAATTCTGTCGCTGCTTCACTCGTAATCTTCTCACCATCTACAAATACTTCATATGTTTCTGGATCCACATCAAGTTGAGGCAATGCATCATTATTCACCATATCTTTTTTAGAAAGATTGCGGATATTTTTAACTGGACGCACGTGTCGCTTTAAATCTAATGTGCGACGTATGCCATCCTGATATGCAGCTTGTGACACAAATGTCAAAGAAGTGCTTTGCATATTGCCACCATATTGGCCATACATCGGACGATATTTGATTGGTTCTGATGTCGGAATAGAGCCATTGGCATCCCCATTGATAGCAACATTGATTAAGCCACCTTTAATTACTAATGTAGGTTTTACACCAAAAAATCGTGGATCCCACATCACTAAATCAGCCAATTTGCCTTCATCTACTGAACCCACGTAGTCTGAAATCCCATGTGTAATCGCAGGGTTAATCGTATATTTTGAAATATAACGGCGAATACGATTGTTGTCGTTATGTTCACCATCACCTTCTAATGGACCACGTTGCGCTTTCATTCGATGTGCCACTTGCCATGTTCGCGTAATCACTTCACCGACACGCCCCATTGCTTGGGAATCTGAACTCACCATACTGAAGACCCCCATATCTTGGAGTACATCTTCAGCTGCAATCGTTTCTTTTCGAATTCGTGAATCTGCAAATGCCACATCTTCTGGAATCGATGCATTTAAATGGTGCGTTATCATAACCATATCTAAATGTTCATCAACAGTGTTGTGTGTATACGGGAGTGTTGGGTTTGTTGATGAAGGTAAAATATTTTTGTATGCCGCTGCTTTAATTAAATCAGGCGCATGACCGCCACCGGCCCCTTCTGTATGATACATATGAAGCACTTTGTCACCAATGGCTTTCATTGTATCTTCCATAAAGCCGGCTTCGTTAAGTGTATCTGCGTGGAGCGCGATTTGAATATCATACTCATCCGCCACTTCTAACGCATGACGTAATGCTGACGGTGTTGCCCCCCAGTCTTCATGTACTTTTAGACCAATGACACCTGCATGGATTTGTTCGACTAATGCAGTATGATTGACCGCTTGACCTTTACCTGTAAAACCGACGTTAACAGGTAACGCTTCTGCAGCTTGAAGCATACGATGTACATGCCAAGAACCTGGTGTTACTGTAGTAGCTTTAGTCCCTTCCGTCGCACCTGTACCGCCACCAATTTGCGTCGTAATCCCGCTTTCTAATGCGATTTCGGATTGTTCTGGGTTAATAAAATGCACGTGGGTATCAATGCCACCAGCAGTGATAATGCTTCCTTCCGCTGCAATGATTTCAGTAGAAGCACCAATGATAATGTCCACATTATCCATAATATCAGGGTTTCCTGCTTTACCTATTTTCATGATATATCCATTTTTCACACCGATATCAGCTTTGATCACTTTATCATGATCGATAATCACTGCATTCGTAATGACTAAGTCTGCTACTTTTTTATTGTCACGTGTTGCATTTGGGTTTTGTCCCATACCATCACGAATTGATTTTCCGCCACCAAACGCGACTTCATCACCATATTGAGCATAATCTTTCTCAACTTTCGCAAAAAGATTGGTATCTCCTAAACGAATTGCGTCTCCAACTGTTGGCCCGTACAAACTTGTATATTGTGATTCAGTCATTTTAAAACTCATTTGACGTCACTTCCCTCTTCCATATTTGGAGCTGTGATGCGGGATTGATCGAGTGGCCCATCAACTTCACCATGAAAGCCATATATTTTTTGTTCTCCAGCATATCGCACTAAACGAATTTCTTTTTCATCTCCTGGCTCAAAGCGTACTGCAGCACCAGCAGGTATATCCAAATGTTTCCCGTAAGCTTCCTCGCGATTAAACGTTAATGCCGGATTGGCCTCGTAAAAATGATAGTGTGACCCCACTTGAACCGGGCGGTCGCCACTATTTTTTACTGTTAATTTCGTGTTTGAACGTCCTTCATTTATCATAATTTCACTTGATTGTACTATGATTTCCCCTGGTTTCATCTTAATCCTCCTAAACAATCGGATGATGGATAGTAACAAGTTTTGTTCCATCTGGAAACGTGGCTTCTATTTCAATATCTGTCACCATTGATTCAACGCCATCCATGACATCATCTTTATTTAAAATTTCACGTCCATAACTCATCAGTTCTGCAACAGATTTACCATCACGTGCACCTTCTAAAATCTCATAGCTGATTAATGCAACTGCCTCAGGATGATTTAACTTTAATCCACGCGCTTTACGGCGTCGTGCCAAATCAGCTGCAACAACAAGCATGAGTTTATCTTGTTCTCGTTGTGTAAAATTCATCTCATCACTCACTCCCTTTTCGCAAAAATAAAACTTACAAACAAATTATAATCCTTTAAATGACCACCTTCAAATAATTATGTTATTATTGAAAAGTAATTTATAACTATATCTATCCCACATAAAAGGTTTCACTTACGAACAAACTATATTAATATAACTTATTTCCATTCGGATTTTTGATTAATGTTTGAGAAATTATTGGAAAGAGGGATTGAACATGCCTTTACCACTACAAAGTTTTTTGAAGAATATTTCACAAGTCGTTTTACTTGAGAATGTCTGGACAGGATTACTTATTCTGATTGCGCTGTGGATAGGAGATTGGAAAGTCGGTTTGGCCGCTATGATAGGAAGTGCCATCAGTTTGGTGACCGCACCATGGTTTGGGTATACAAGAGAGGAAATTCACGCAGGATTAGCAGGATTTAATAGTGTACTTGTTGCCATTGCACTGACTATTTTTATGGTGATGACATGGCAAACTGTCATGGTGTGTTTGATTGCAACGATTATCGCAATGCCACTTGCTAAATCGATGCAGACCGTGTTTCGGCGTTATCAACTTCCAGAACTCACAACACCATTTGTGTTGGTGACATGGATGGTATTGCTCATGAATCAACAATTTGCATTTTTAAAAAGTACTGTCAAAGTTTTACCTTTGAAACACACCGCAACAATTGATGTCACACAACCTCTGCACCCTGTGGTCGCTTTTTTTAATAGTATGAGTCAAATATTTCTCGTTGAAAATGTTGTATCAGGCATCTTAATTATCATCGCTTTCTTTGTTGCATCAGGATGGGCCGGTTTTTTCGTCATCATCGCCAACGTGCTTTCAATGTTATTTGTATATGTTTTAGGCACTGATGCGATGGCATTCAACCACGGGCTTTTGGGATACAATTTAATATTGACCGTGATTGCTGTGGCAGTCACATTTAGGAACTTAACACGTTATCATCGTTATCTCATGCTCGTGCTTATTATTGTATTGACACCAATGATTTATGGCGCTATCGCTACACTATTAGAACCCTTTGGCATTCCAATTTTAACGCTACCGTTCATCATCGTTACTTGGATATTGCTGTTAGCTGGGCAAAACCAACCTACCACGCATCAACTTTAATATTTCGCGTTACATCTCTAATATCAATTTATCAGCAACTTCTATTGCGCCTCGTAACGACGCAATGGGCATTTCTCATAAAATCGTATATGAATAGCCTTCAAATTCATCTGGTCATGAATTCGAAGGCTATTTCATTACGCCAAAAATACTGACTTATTTATTTAAAAGGTTTATTTTATCTCTTCAAAGTAAGCTTCATCTAAATGATTCATTTCTAAATGTTCAATTTGAAGTGTTGTATGGGATAAACCGTACTTTTCTTTTAGCAATCGTTCTAATTTATTTATCGTTTCATATGCGTCATGACCACTTTTACTATCTAGTACAACATGTGCACTTAATGAGTAGTGCTCAGTTGTAATGGACCATAAATGGAATTCGTGTACATCAAGGACTTGATCCACACGTTTCATATCATCCATAATTTCATCAGTATCCAAATGCTCAGGTACTGATTCCATTAAAATCGATACAGCATTACGCATAATTTTGTAGCCCCCACGTAAAATGACTACAGCAATGACCATACTTAAAATCGGGTCAATCATTTGAATACCTGTAAAATAAATGAGTACCACAGCTAAAATAACACCCACGGAGTTCAATAAGTCTCCTATAAAGTGCCATAACGCACTTTGGATATTAATATTGTTTTCACTTTTAAGTGAGCGCATTAAAATGATCGTTAAAACGATGTTCACGATTAAACCAATCGTAGCAATAACAAGCATTAAACCACTCTCAACAGGTTTTGGGTAGATGATGCGCATGATTGCTTCATAAAAAATCCAAATTGAAATGATTGCTAATGCCAAACCATTTAAAAAGGCAGCGATAATTTCAAATCTTAAATATCCAAAAGTATATTTTGCAGTTGGTTTACGGCTTGCAAAGTAGATTGCCACCATTGACAAACCAAGTGCTATCACATCACTTAACATGTGAAATGAATCAGAAAGTAATGCCAGTGAGTTAGAAAGTATCCCTCCAGCAAACTCTACAATTGTAAAAAATAATGTAATGATTAATGACGCCCATAAAGTTTTTTTAGAACTTTTTTGAAGTTTTCGGTGTTCGACATGGTGGAAATAATAATTTCTTTGCATTCCTTAATCCTCCCTAGTTCCCGTAAGTAATACTTGCACCTAAGTGCCCAGCTACAATTAATAGTCCAAATCCGATGACCGTAAAGATAAGTACACCCCATTTAGAATAAGTTGCATATGTTTTAAACCACATTCCGCCTAATTGGATGACTGTTGCAAAGCCATAAGCAATTAAAGCGAGCATGGCAAACGTTTCATGTAAATGTACTAAACTTTCGACATGTTGCGGGTTAAAATGTTGCATCGCATATTCTTCCCCACTATCGCCAAGTAAATAACTGATGGCACCAGACAACATACCAAATATAAGAGTGAGTGCGAGTGAGAAAGATAAATCTTTTTTCTTTAAAATCACGTTTAATAATGCAATTAAAGTCGCAAATGATAATAATGCGATTGGAAAATGTACAAATAATGGATGTAATGGCATATCAATCAACCCCTTGTTTTCTTTATAAGCTTACTATATAGAGGAAAACTGAAATGAACCTGAAATTTTTAAAGTTTTATTAAAAATGTTGTGCCTTTTCCTTTTTTTGACATTACCGTTACAACACCCCCATATTGATGTACACGTGCTTGCAACAATGCTAAACCAATACCAGACCCCTTTTGGTTTTGGTTACCTCTGTAAAATCTTTTAAAAATATGCTGCTGTTCTTCTTTTGCAATGCCCACACCATCATCACTCACACGTAATTCAATACCATTGATTGTTTTCGATGCACTTATAGCTACCTTTACATCAGATTCATTATGCTTCACCGCATTTTCCAACAAAATATTCACAATTTGCTTTAAATGTAAAGGCAAAATAGGATATTTCAAATGACGTGCATATAAACGTTTAATCGGTATATGATATGCCATCTCAACAGATTGAACCGCTTCATCTAACACTGTGGCAATGTGAATCTCATCTAAATCTTTAATGGTCATATCAGGTTCTAACATCGAGTCTATGAGTTGTTGCATATAGGTCACTTCAGTTTTCATTTGCGCTAACGTTTGCTTACTCGTCGTACTTAAATGTTCATGTTCAAGCATGACGATATACTGTGTTCCAAGTAACAACGATGCGATGGGTGTTTTCATTTCATGTGATGCATTTTGAATGAACAGGCGTTGATCGTGCATCAATTGTTCATAAACTTTAATCGGACGCTGCGCAAGATAATACGCTAATCCCATCATTAAAATAAATCCTAGCAAAAAGCATCCAATTAATACTGAAATTAAAAATCCTTTAGTTTCATGGAAATCATGAACATTCGTTAAACTATATAATGTCCTTTCATTCGAGAGCGAGACGGTTCTCACATCAAATACGCCGTACCGACTTTCATCAATATATGGTGTAGTCGTTGAATTCTGAAGAAAACGTGTTTCAAGTTCTCGTGTTGAAAATGGGGTGGATGCCTCAATGATTTTTCCATGTTTCACAACAAAATAATCATGTGTTGGATTGACCTTTTGATGTTGTGCGAGTGTTGTTTGAACACTTGATGTCTGACGTTGAGCCGTCTCATTAATTTCTTGATTCAATTTATAGCTAAACAAGATAACGATAATGATGAACAAGACACTTAATAAGGCAAATAACATTCCTGCATATTTTAGAAAAGCTGGCCAAAATCGATAGTTTGTCATGCTATCACTTCCAATTTATAACCCACGCCGCGAATACTTTTAATTTGAAGTGATGTATGTAGTTGCGTTAATTTTTTTCTAAGTTGTCGAACGAGTGCATCAATATTATTGTCAGTTACGATTTGATCTAAATACCATACTTTTTCAATAATTAAGCCCCTTGAAACAACCGCATTTAAAAATAAAAGTTCTAATAATTGATACTCTTTTTGGGTAAACTCTAAGATATGCCCATCTTTCATAAAATGATGTTTTTGATAATCAAACGTCACGTTCCCTATTGTTTTCACGTGATGGTCTATCGCATGGTACCGTTTCATTACCGCAAGCATACGTGCTTCTAATTCTTCAAACTCAAACGGTTTCGTCACATAATCATCTGCTCCTGCAGTAAGTCCTTCAACTTTATCTGTAGTTTGCGATTTCGCTGTTAACATAATAATAGGGACTGGATTGCCCCCATCACGTATGCGCTGGATAATATCCACACCACTCGTATCCGGTAACATCCAGTCCACGAGAATGATGTCGTAATGAATTTGATCCATATATAATGCTACCTCTTCGCCAGTCGTTAACCAATCTACAGTGTACTGACGAAGTTTCAACATATTTTGAAGTAAATCCCCAATCATGCGATTGTCTTCGATGAGTAGGACTTTCATTCAATCACCTCATATTTTCTAAGTTGTTATGATGTTTTGACATCTTTATTCATATCCGCGTCAATACGATATTGTTGGAGTGTTAAAATCGCGACGCCCCACATGACCATTACCCCAATCATACCGGCCACATAAGCACATGCTTTATAAAAAGTTTTCATGATCAAAGCCTCCTGTTCAATATATTATCCCTATTATATACCACGATGACGCAGTATATAAAACGCATCATTCTATGCAATAATATGACGTTAATCACACAATGATGATTTTATTGATAGTTACAATGTATCTTTTCTCTATTGAAAAACAACATAAAAAACTACCCACATAGACATCGACTTTGCGGGTAGTATAAGGCTATTTATAAGATTTTATTTTTTCTTTTTGGTTGTTGTAATATATCAAAAAAGATGTGTTTAATTTTATTTTCGTTCAAATTCGGTTTATGATTTTCATAATTTGTGGCTAGAACGACTGTAAAACGACCGTTAAAGTAAGCTGTAAATGTTTGTCCAAAAAACACACCATTAATGCGGTTAAAGTCTGGAAATACATAAAAACCATAACGGTAATTTTCTGGGTAACGTGAAGACTTAATTTCATGCAAATACGACTCTGTTTCTTGTGATGAAAAAACTTGGTTCGTTTGCAATTTTCGAATCATCTTGCCCATATCGTAAGGCGACATATATAAATTGCCCGCACCATAATACTGATCTAAAAACACGGGTTGTTTAAACACGGGGATATGATCACTTAATTTGTATCCTTTGGCCATATCTTTTTGATATCGGACATCATTATAAAACGCACTATGATTAAGATTGAACGGCTTGGCAAATGCTTTATAATAGTTTTCTGTATAACTTTTTTGCGTGACTTCTTCTACCACTTTCGCAAGCACAAGATAATTCGCATCGTTATAAAAATGTTTATGATACGTTTTAGGATTAATCCCTTTATCATGAATGGCTTGTACAGCATCGTCTAAATCCAAGATATCATGAGAGCCTTCATATCGATATAAACCACTACGATGTAACATCAAATCTTTTAATGTGATTTTTGGATTGGTTTCAAAATCAGGCAAATAGTCATCTACGAGATCATTAAGATGGATTTTACCATCTAATTCTAGTTTTTTAACCATCATCCCTGTAAAAAACTTTTGCGCTGACCCAATGAGATAAAGTGTATTAGGCCCATTCTTTTTACCGGCTTCGATATCTTGGAACCCATACCCTTTATTCATTTTCAACTCGCCATTGTCAAAAATGGCAATACCCCCATTAAAATCAGTCTTATTTAAATATTGATCAATCGTAGCATACGTGCTGTTATCTTGATCAACCATTGTTTTTAATCGCGGAATTTTATCCGATTTGATGCCATCTTTCGCATGTTGCTGGGTTATAAATTCTGTAAGGTGTTGTTCATGTTGGCGTTTGAAATAACGATAAATACTGGCACTACCTATCAAAATGACTAAAGCTACTAAACCTAACATTACTTTCTTTAATAAAGCTCTACTTCTATTTTTCACTCTACATTTTCCCTCTTTTTAACCTTTCAACAAAACACTCATTTTAACACTATTTGATAATATCGATAAGTTCTTTCTTAGAAGCTACACGTGCTGGAATCCATCCAAAAACAATCCCAATGAATGAAGATACACCAACAGCGAGTAAAACAGAACCCAAAGTGACTGAACTGCGTATATAGTCTGGCGTTAATGCATCCACGATAGACGCAATACTCATACCGATAACCAAACCAATCACGCCACCAATCAAGCATAGAATAATACTTTCTGTGAGAAATTGCAATTCAATATCTCTCCCCTTTGCTCCAAAGGCACGACGAATCGCGATTTCTTCTGTTCGTTCTGCGACTGAAATATACATTACATTCATCACACCAATACCTGCTATAAATAATGAAATGCCTGCAACTGCTGCCACAAAATAGGTAATGGCATCGAACACGTTATTGATATTTTTCATTAACGCTTCTAAATCTGTATATTGATATGTTCCATCTCCAACTGCCGATCCATTTTTGTTTAATTTATCTGCAACGGCATTACCAACTTCTTTTTTACTCATAGATTCTTGAAATGTCACTTCTAATTGCGGCAGTGATGATGTCAACGTAGGTAAGTATCGTTTTACTGTTTTTGTCGGAACTTGTACGAGATTTGGGGTCATAAACTCATCATGAATGCCCTTAACTGTAAATCCCATTCCATCGATATAAATCGTTTTTCCAATTGCATCGCCTTTGAATAAAGTGTCAACAACATCTGAACTAATCGTCGCCACACGCTCTGTCATGTCATTATCATCTTTTGTAAATGCTTGACCTTCTTCAACGTCTTTCGCGGAAGAGACTGGCTTAATCGCGATGTCTGTTTTTTTATTCGTGCTACTTGCTTTACTTGTTAAACCGTTCTCATCATTTGTTTTAATTTTGACGTCTTTAACCCCTTTAACTTGACGTGCCATATCTATATCAGTAGCAGTAAAAGGATTCGTATTCGCAACCTTACCTCTTCTTTTTGAATACACCCATTTAAAATATGAATGATGCGATCCGCTTGTGCCGCTCAGATTGTGATTTTAAGCCTACAATGGGGATTCGGATTGCAACTACCTGATATTAATATCGGGTCATTAAATATCCTTTCACCAGGAAATCCAATTTTAGAGGCGATAAGCATTCAAAATATTGTCTCGTCATGGTTATTTTGGGTATTGCTGTATTCAACGTGTCATCTATCAAAAAATGGGCGTGGGTTGCTGTAATCATTCATATGATTGTCTGTGTTCTATTGAGCATTTTTATGGTATAAATTTCCTCATTAAAAACGTCACAGAAACATTCAGTTCCTGTGACGCTTTTTTCGTTGTTTTTTAAATCCATAACTAATGAGAATGATGCTATAAATACATATTGAAACAATCGGTAACAATGTAAAAATTGCAGTGATATTGTGTTCGCCGTGTAATAGATGATGTAATTGATTCATATACAGCATCCAAACAGTGACATGTATGATACTAAAGAGTCCGGTAATAATGAATTGATGTGTGACGACCGGCTGTTTATCATTTGATAGTATATTGCGCAAAGTAGGTAGCGCATAGATTAAAAGCACCCCTATCTTCCAAATCAACACAAACACCACAGGTAACAGCCATAAATTCGCCTTATTCCCGAAAGCATCTGTATGACCTAAAAGCGTAAAATGCGTTCCAACCTGATCAGGCATTTTGTGATACATGAGACCTAAGTAACTCAGTGCAATCAACCATAATATGAAACATAAACCATTTAATACATTCATTAGATGTCTCTTGTTATTCATGATGCCTCACTCCGTTTTATATTGATGTTTTTGCAACAATTTGTTTCATGACTTTACGTACACTACCTGCATACATTGTCCCAAATTTCACAAGATGTACTAACAATAAATACAATTCGTAAAATTGAATGCGTGAACTCGCCCCTTCACTTAAAGGATAGGCCTCATGATAAGCGGCATAAAACGCTTCTGAAAAACCGCCAAATACTTTTGTTGCTCCGAGGTCAAATTCTCGATCCCCATATAATGGTGATGGGTCAAACAATGCAGGTGTCCCATCTGTTAAAAACATATAGTTGCCAGCCCATAAATCTCCGTGTAACAAGGATGGTCAACTCGTATGATGGCTTAACGTCTGCGACATGATGTCATACACTTTTTCAAACAATGCCAAATCTTCCTGAGTCATTAAATTTTGAGAGACGATCATGTGTTTTAATGGCATGATGCGTTGTTCTAAGAAGAGCGTCGCCCAATTATCAGTCCATGTATTATCGAAGCGATGGTCGCCTCCTTCACACGGGAGATGAAAGCCGAACCGTCCATTTTCACTTTCAGTACGATGTAATTTGGCAACGAGACGGCCTAAATCTTCTTGACGTCCAGACGTCCCTTCTTCGAGATAGGTTAATATTAAATAAGCGTCACCATCAACTTCCCCTTTTGCGATAACACGAGGCGCAGTAATACCCGCTTTTTCAAATGCTTCGAGTCCTGCAATTTCTGCTGCATAAAATTGTTCAGAACGGTTTGGTTGAATCAAAAGAAAATACGTTTCTTCTAACGTTTCTAATTTATATGCGTCATTGACATCTCCACCTGAAACTGGTGTGATGGCTGTGATGTCATTAAGTGGTAAAGATGTGCGCCATAAATCCATTTTCATTTGTATCATCCCTTCTTATCCCTTTTGTATTTAAGTTACCCGTATAGTATGACAATCACTTATACCGTTATGTTTATGAAACACTTCATTTTAAATTAAAGTATATCTTTTCTATACTTTAAGTATGATTACTTAAAAGGAGCGAATATTAAATGAAAGATGTACAACAACGTGTGCTCGATGCCTATCATTTTCGTCATGCCATACGGCAATTTGATCCTGTTAAAAAAATAAGTGAAGACGACATGCATACCATTTTAGAAACGGGCCGCTTATCCCCGAGTTCCCTAGGATTAGAGCCTTGGAAATTTCTAGTTATACAAAATAAAGATTTGCGTGAAGCCCTTAAACCTTATTGCTGGGGCGCACAAAAACAATTGGATACTGCGAGTCACTTTATTCTTATTTTAGCACGTAAAAATGTTCGACCACAAAATGATTATGTCCGTCACATGTTAGAAGTCATTCATCAAATGTCACCAGAAATGGCACAACAAAAATTAGACGCCACTTCTAAATTCCAAAATGAAAGTAATGATTTATATCAAAATGAGCGTACTTTACTGGATTGGGCTGGTAAACAAACTTATATCCCACTCGGTAATATGATGACCACTGCCGCAATGTTAGGTATAGATTCTTGTCCTATGGAAGGATTTTTATATGAAGAGGTCGCTCAACTTTTAAGGGATAAAGGATATATCCATACAGATGATTATTATCCGTCTGTCATGGTCGCTTTTGGTTGTCGTCTTGACGACCCCACTCGTAAAAAAACACGACGTACATTCAATGATGTCGTTCAATGGATTGATTAAACATAATAACCTCATACTTATACGAAAACCTTCAAATTTTATCATTTTGAAGGTTTTCGCATGTGTTACTTTAAATTCGTCATTCATTATCATTTCTAGACTCTTTCGGCCTTTTCAATACGCATTAAATAATCTGTAATCGAATCATAGAAATTGGTTAATTCTAATGCAGTGTGTTTCGTATCTAAGGCATCATTTCCGATAAAGTCGCTATGATCCCAACCTTTCATGGTCGGCATCACTTGCCACGTCCCTTTATGAAGGTCTGATTTTTCATCTACGTTAATATTGTCTTCGTCAGATGGATGTTGTGAAGAAATCTCAGATACTAATCCATCATTTGGACGCCATAATACGTCAGCGACACTTCCAATATAATTACCTGTTAGTATTTTTGTAAATTCCATTCCTAAATCTGCGATATGTTTGCCCAATTGTGTCTCATGCGTTGCAACACCTGTGTATGTTTTATAGTAAACATTTGGGTTCAGCTCTGTTTTTTGATTGATTTTTTCTGCCCCTTCTCGTGTTAAATCATAAAGCCCTGTATCTTCAGAATCCCAAATTTTACTTTCTGCAATACGCTTATTATAATCGGTTAATGATTCACCATCTTTACGCTTAAACCCCCAGTGGTCCATACCAAAGTCAATCGTTCCTAAATGACTCGACATTTGCGCAAAAGAATATAAAATATTACGAATCGTAGGCGTGTTACCAATATCATCAGAGGCATGTGTCCCATTATGTGGCGTTGCAATTGTTGTAATTGACGTGACCATACCATCGTGACCACCTTTAAATAAATCGCTGATGACACCACCATGTTGTTTTTGATACGCGATTTCAGCAGCATCACCAAAACGCAAATAATGTTCTAATAAACGAATCGTTTGGCCTCCCATACTATGTCCGATAAAATGTACAGGATTTCCTGGTTTCCAGTCCTTTAAAACACCTTGATACGTTTTACCATAGCGATCATGGCCAAATTTCGCAGAATGTGCCGCCCCGTAATCTACACGTCCACCTTTTAAATAATAATAAAGTTCTACCGCACGTTCATGATTGCTCGCAAGCGCACTGACACTCGCTTCATATGTTTCATACCCTGCTTTACGCAAATGATTTTGTAAGTTCGCTTTTGTACCACCCCAATAATTTTCACCTTTAGCTGCAACTTCTCCTACAAATCCAGTAAAGCCATGAACAAATACAAATGGATCTTTATTCTTAGGTTTTTCTGGGTTTTGAACAGCCTCTGGTGCTGCTTTGACCGTTGGCTTTTTGTCGCCAGCTTGTTGTGTGACGTTATTTTGCGTTGTTGCCGATTTCACTTTTGGTGCTTCTACTTGTGTCGGTTGCGCCGTCATTGTTTTGTCATTTTGGGTTGACACTGAATCTTCAGTCGCAGCGCTTTTTTCATCCTTTTTGTCTTGCGTTGTTGTAGCTGCATGCGGGTCATTGATGATTTTATGGCTAAATTCACGATCTATTGATGGTGGTGTTGTCACTTTAGAAGCAGATTTAGTTTCATGGTGTTCTACGTTAGACGTAGGACGTTCAACAGATTGAGCTTCCGTTTCTACTGATTTATGTGGTTCATCTGACTTTTGAGTAGTTGATGACTGTGGTACTGACGTCGTCGCCTGTATCGCTGATTGCGGATGTTGCTGTGCTTTATCAACTACCGGTGTCTCATGTGCATGACGTGAAGGTTGAACCACTGTTTGAGGTTGTTGCGTTGATGTCACATCCGTCGCAGGTTGACCTTTTGCTTCTGTTGTTGAAGGTGAAACTGCTTTTGTAGTCATTGGCGTTTCTACCTTAGAGGCATCAATATGTTCAGATGAAGCTGTATGTAAAG
Organism: Staphylococcus sp. 11007852; assembly: GCF_011394325.1. NCBI lineage: Bacteria > Bacillati > Bacillota > Bacilli > Caryophanales > Staphylococcaceae > Staphylococcus > Staphylococcus sp. 11007852. The sequence goes on from NZ_JAANBJ010000004.1 coordinate 95,973, forward strand.
ATGCCGTTTGAGTCTTATGCATGGATGATGCTGGTTGTGTTGTTTGTGTGCCTTCTATTGTTGGTGCTACTTGTGATGTCGTTTCATGTGCTTCTGCCGCGCCCCCTCCGATGACAAATACAAATGATGCGACCATTACTGAAGCCGCGCCAAACGCCGACTTACGAATTGAAAATGTGTGATGTTGTTTTGTTTCTTTCATTAAACCAATCCCTTCAAAAGTAAAAGTAGCTCCCCACTTCGGCGAGTTTAAAAGTAGTCTACCAAATTTCAATTAAAATATTGTAAAGTTGCCTAACTGTTAAATTTGTGTGCTTAACTGTTGAAAATCACTATTTCCTCCAAACAGTTACGCATATTTTTTGCCTAACTGTCAAAACACATTTCCTAAGTGTTCAATTGCACGCTAACTTACCAATTTTAAATATAAAAACATAAAGTCAGTGTTTAATGAATCGTATATATTTCTTGTCTTCATAGCTTTGTCACTGATCTGCTTATTGCATAAAATACGTTCAAACATTATCGAGGCTATTATCTTTGTCCCATTTGATACTTATACATATTAGGTTAATGTCTTCCTGCATGTTTAATTATCCACAATATTACAAATTTGCATATTTTGTATCATGCCTCTATCTAATTTGAAAGCGCTATTATATAATGATTGTGCTTATCAATTGAGCTTGATAGGACTTCATATTTTAGGAATAGAAGGTGTACATATGCTTAACTTTTTACAACGCATCGGTAGATCCTTAATGCTACCTGTTGCTGTCCTTCCTGCTGCTGCTATTTTAATAGCGATTGCAAACACCATCGCAGCGTTTACAAATAATACAAATGCTGCGTATACGTTCTTTTTCAATGCAGGGATGGGTATTATTGGTCAATTAGGATTGCTTTTTGCCATTGGTGTCGGACTTGGTATGGCTAAGAAAAACGACGGTGCGGTAGCGCTGGCCACGGTCGTCGGGTTTTTTACGGTGACAACGTTACTCAAACCCGAAAATGTTGCAGCCTATTTGAACATCGCTGTTAAAGATGTCAATGCCGGTTTTGCAAATATTAACAATGGGAACGTGTTTATCGGTATTTTGGTCGGTTTAATTGCCGCATATGCTTATAATAAATTTGCTTCAACTGAACTTCCGACCGCATTATCTTTTTTCAGTGGGAAACGACTCGTCCCAATTATGACCGCTTTGTTCAGTGTTATATTGGCAGGACTTTTATTATTTGTGTGGCAATTTGTATATTCTGGTTTAGTGAATTTTGGTGAATTTATATTAGGTCTTGGCCCTATTGGTGCAGGCCTATATGGTTTCTTTAACCGCTTACTGATCCCAACAGGATTGCACCATGCATTAAACGCCGTATTTTGGTTTGACGTTGCAGGTGTAAACGATATTGCAAATTTCCAAAGTCAAAAAGGAACTGAAGGTATTACAGGGCGCTATATGGCGGGCTTTTTCCCGATTATGATGTTTGGCGTGCCAGCAGCTGCACTTGCGATGTATCATACAGCTGACTCTAAAAACAAAAAACAAGTCGCTAGTTTAATGTTAGCAGGCGCAATTTCTGCTTTTGTTGTAGGGATTACTGAACCTATTGAATTTGCGTTTATGTTTGTTGCGCCACAGTTATATGTCATCCATGCCTTTTTAACTGGTTTGTCGTTATTTATCGCGGCAACTTTCCAATGGACAGCTGGTTTTTCATTCAGTGCGGGCTTAATCGATTATATTTTATCTTTAATTAACCCAATCGCCCACACACCATTGATGCTTATACTGCAAGGTCTAGTATTTTTCGTCTTGTATTACGTCATATTCCGTTTTATGATTGTTAAATTTAACATTAAAACACCTGGACGTGGTACAGAAATACCTGATCCCGAAGTGAATTTAACGGCAAATGAAACACATGCGCATCAAACAAAATACTTTCAAACCGCTTCTGACATTCTTGAAGGGCTTGGAGGACATGAAAACATTGTATCACTCACCAATTGCGCAACACGTCTCCGCTTAGAATTACATGATACAACCCTTATGAATGAAGCAAAAATAAAGTCAGCAGGTGCTGTCGGCATTATGAAAAATGGTAAACATCAAGCTCAAGTCATCATAGGTACACACGTACAACAAGTTGCTGACGAAATGGAAGTTCAAATGGAACACCATAAGAAATAAAAAAACGAAGGATTAGGGACATAATTCCTAGCCCCAATAGAATACAAATGAAAAACACCACAAAATCCCATTCAAAGGATCTTTGTGGTGTTTCTATTACGGAACTGATACCTTATGTCATAGCCTCTTTTTATGAGTCTTTCCCAACTTTAGGTGGGAATTCGAGTTTTATATTTTGAGGTATTTCATAGTACTCTTTAAATATTCTTTTCCGGCGCTCCGTTTCAGGTGAAGATCGTTGCATGTAATCTTCAAAAGGTAGACGTTTCATATAATACGTTTTAAGTTTAGGATTTTCAGTAGTAGCATGATGAATTTTTGCAATTCTTGTGTGATCAGAAATTGCAATAATTAAAAACATGATGATATATATACTTGAGAAAGTAATTGCAAAAATTTTAATAAGCCCCTGCCATTGTGGTCCTTCGAAAAACAAATATCGGTATATTAAAAACGCCACCATCACAAATATAATAAATACTGAATAAAAGTTACGTGGTCCAATCGGTTGAACAATTAATAATGGTGCAACCATTATTGGAATTGTAACAAATAATAAAACTATGTACGTCTTTAAACGTTTTGGTACGGATGTATAACACGTTGCCACAATGAGCACACTATAAAATAAAATGGCAATTGTAAAATCCAAGAGTGCAATGGATGTTTCATGTAATTTTAAATTCAAATCAAATGGTATACGTATAAAAAATGTATAAATAGGTGCACTCGCAAGTCCTACAAACAAACTCCATTTAATTACAAGTGATATGTCACTACGATAAAGGAGTATGCCTAATAATATAGCGACAATCAATAATATTAAAATAGATTGATAAATGATATGTTCAGGAAATTGCGTTAAGAACGTTTTTAATATTCTATTTAACAACCCTTCCTCTTTGTTGCCCACTTTTTGATAATCAGACTGTCCACTAAAAATTTTGACATATTGTGGATTGATAAACATTATAATAGCGCCTAATACTGAACTAATTAAAGCGATTAAAAATTGTTTTAAATGTTTCCTATATTGTACATAATAGACTAGTGTCGCAATCAAAATAATTCCAACGTTAAACAATGTCATACTCTCCATGAACCATTGCCCTAATAAAGCAGTGATCATCAAAATTACCATTTCCCACCATAACAATGTTTTATGATACATCAATTTAACACAATACCTTAATATGACAAGCGAGGCAAAAGTAGCAGGTACATAATTGTAAAAACCTGCAAACCATCCATAAATTTGACTATAAATCGTCGCAGGTATGCATAAAATCAAGGTAAACAGAACTAATAAATGGTAGCTAGGCTGGCGATCTTCCCCCAAAATATCATCTGCACTCTTTTGAATAATTAGTAATATACCTATCGAAAATAAAACATAGATGACATAACGAAAAGGTGGGATTCTCGTCGCAATAACTTCAAATGTATTGCCCAAATATCGACCATTCAATGTCGCATAAAATGAATTTAACATTTCTGTACCGTATGATGTTGCCCATTCTAAATCATCATGTGTTAAGGGAGTCAACACACTCATCACAAAATAGAAAAATATAATTGGTACCAAAATACGATAACGTAGTACACGTTCAAGCATCATTCAGATTCGCTTCCTTCTAACACTATATTTCTATACTTCTTTAACAAAATTTTTGTTTGCAGTAAGATATTCGCCATTAATAGTTTTTATTCTCGGAGTATGGTTAGAAGTGTAAATAAGCGTTTCAACCTCAAATCTTTCCCCGACTTTTATGCTACGAATCGGCTCATTTTTAAATGAACGATCCGTATATAATTTGCATTTTTTGATTACTTCTACAAATTGTGGCCGTTCTGTCATATACACCGTCGCATCAACAGATTGAAGCGGTTCAATAAAGTCAATATTGGCCGTTAAAATATGTCCGTCTATTGTTTCTAACCGTGGTATACCATTTGAAGAATTTGTAACTCCTTTAATTTTAAAAAACGTACCCGGTTCTACCACAGATATCATAGTATTAAAGTCAACATCTTGGTACAATTTTATTTTTTTTAAAACAACTACTTTTTCAGGAGCATGTTTAAAATAACGTTTATCCCCAATTTTAATACTATCTAGTGGAGAAAATTCAACTTTAAAAGCTTTTCTTTTCATAACATTTTCTGTTTGCGTAGAGGGGTATGTGGCAAAAACCATTTCTGTATCATACTTTAAATAATCAATAGCAATATTGAATGGTATCTCTGTGTGGAATTGTAATGCTTCAGATGGGATATAAATTTTATTGCCTTTTAAACTATAGGGAATTACCATTTCGTTTATATCATTACGCACCTCTACTGCTCTCACACCTCTAATTGACACGTTTTCCGGTTTAAATACCTCTATCACTTCAAATTTTTCACCATTTGATATCTGTGTTCCTTGATATACAGGGTAACATAGGACTTCTATCGTAGGGAATACTCTATTTGAAGTATCAATGTGTACGATTCCATTTTCAATATATCGAGAAAATGTATCATCTTCCACCAACGTTTTCACGAAGTTTTCAAACTCGTAAATTTGATTTTCCTTAAAAAATTGGTAAGCAACTTTATACTTTTCAATCGTAAAAAGTGCATCCATAGGTATTCCTGTTTCTTCGATCAAATCACACGCTTTTTTAAATAATTCATAAAAATCATTTTTATTTGGAGCTTTATTAAAAGTTTTAGTAAAAAAGAAGCGGCTCATAAAATCTAATTCCATAAACCTTGAAACAGCATACATCTTTGCTACATAAGGTATATTTAGATTAATGATTTCTTTTAATAAGCTATAGTTGATTTTAGCTTTTTCAAAGGGTGTAGTTGACTTTACTAAAGAAATATTTTGGCTATAACGATTAACATGATATACAGGTAAAGTAGTCATTGTCGCTGACGCTGCTTTCGATATTAATTCAATAAAAAATAATTTGTCTTCCCCATATTTCCAATGCTTAAATTCTAATTTATGATTTTCAATAAGTGCTTTTTTAAAAATTTTACCCGGTGGACCTACAGCACGAAAAACTTTTTCAATTTCATAAGGTATAAGTCCTGATAAATTGTCGTAAGATTGGAATCGTGCAACTTGAGAGATAGATTTATCGGTATGTTTGAACGTTCGTCCAAATCCAATATCTGAATCGTCTATCTTGACTCGTTCAACAAATTCAGTAAAATATTCATGATCTAACCAATCATCAGCATCTAAAAATGTAAGGTACTCCCCTTGAGCTTGCTCCATACCTATGTTACGTGGTACTGCTGGGCCACCTGTATTTTCTGAGAGTTCAACACATCTTATCATTTCATATTTTGATTCATAGCGCTTTATAATTTCCAAGGAACCATCTGTTGAGCAATCATCTACAAATATAGCTTCAACAGATGCGTGATTTTTCAAGTGAACTAATGATTCGATGCAACGTTCCAAAAATGATGCTTTATTATATACAGGTATAATAACTGAAATTAATTTTCCCACATTTTCACCCACAATTTTGATATTTTTTTAATTTTACCAAAGCTATTAACTTATTAACAACTCTTATCCTCTATTTGAATTTTTTTATAATTTCAATTTGGATATTAATATTAAAGTCATTCATATTTTGAGATACGAAAAATGACTTTATAAATTAGGTATGTATTAAACTTCGATACAACCAAATAAACTCAGGAGTTCAGAGTCTCCTTTTCACACTTATCTTTAGATTCAAATTATACAATTTAATCCAATTCACAAAACAAAAATAATTAACAACAGATTTTTAAGTCTTTTGTTATATTTAAACATATATAAAATGTTATTAAAAACCAATCCCTCCCACTAGCAACTATGTTTACGATTATATTTTATTAAATGCAACCTATAATTAGTATACCAACAATCATTCAAATAAATTTTATCGAACGTATAATCTATATATTGTATATAGGAAAGGATAACCGCTATTTTATATCTTTAATAAATGCTATAATACGAAAGAATTAGTATTGCAAAGAGAGGATGATTCTTTATGAATGCACTATCAATAATAGTGCCATTCTATAACTCAGCAGAGTATATAGAGTCGTGTATTGACTATTTGAAACGCCAACGAAACCAATCATTTGACCTTATTTTTATCAATGATGGTTCTACGGATAACAGTGAACAATTAATGAAGGATGCGCTTAAGGATTACGATAAGGAAATTAAATATGTAAAATTAGACAAAAATCATGGCCATGCGCATGCCAGAAACGTGGGTTTAACACACGTAGAAACACCTTACTTTATGTTTGTAGATGCTGACGACAAATTAGCGACATATGCAGTCAATTTTTATCTTAAGCATTTGAATGGTTTGGATGGTTTAGTTGCTCCAATTCATGAATTTAGCCTTAAGATGCCTCAATTTGTTGATCAAGATCGCGTACAAGTTCAATATTTTGATACAAAAAGTAATCCCAATTCATTTTTAAGAAAACATACAGCTTGTAACATTATTTTTAGAACCGGAATTGTTAAAGCTCATAATATTCAATTCAACGAATCATTGAAAGTATATAGCGATTGGTCGTTTATCCTTGAATACGTTCAATATGTACACAACTTTGTACGTATCACACACTTCCCATTTTACTTTAAGGGAGAAGTTTACGATCCTTTTGAAACGAATACATTATCTGAACAAAGTTTCGACATTTTATTTGAAGACTATGTAAACAGTTTTATCGATGCATTATCCCGAGTAAAAAAAGGACCTGTGCGTGCTTTCATTAAGGAAAAGATGATTCAAAAATTGCATCAAGATTTTATGCCAAATCTAGATGAAACACCACGTCGCAGTCAATTGCATACTGAAGCGCTTATTAAGGTTGCACGTCACTTAAATGTCGCAATCATCACTGAGAAAAAGTTGCTCTTCGGATTAGAAATGCTAGCATTTGCTCTAAGAAAACCCGAACTTGCTTTGCGAATTAACAAATTTCGCTTTATCACGCGTCATGCCAAACGTATTGCATTACGACAAAAAGGAAAAGAACGTTCTGAGTATTTCTTAACAGATAAAGAAGAGAACGTTAATGATAAAACAGTTATCTTTGAATCATTTGGTGGTAAAAACTATAGTGATAGTCCAAAATATATTTATGAATATATGCAACATCATTATCCCGAATTAAATTACAAATGGATACTCAAAGACCCAGAAAATTGTCAGCTTCCTGGCAGTGCATCTAAAGTAAAAAAAGATACTAAAGCTTATTATAATGCATACTCAGAAGCAAAAGTTTGGGTGTCAAATGCACGTATCCCATTGTTTTTAAATAAGAAACCAAATCAAACCTACGTTCAAACTTGGCATGGTACACCTTTAAAACGTCTAGCTAATGATATGAAAGTCGTACGTATGCCAGGTACAACAACATCTCTTTACAAACGAAACTTTAATAAAGAAACATCGCGTTGGGATTATTTAATTTCACCGAACCGTTATTCATCTGAAATATTTAGATCGGCATTTTGGATGTCTCAAGAAAACATTTTAGAAATTGGCTATCCTAGAAATGACATCTTAGTAAACCGCGCAAAAGATGAACAACTTCACAAAGAAATCAAAGAAGAATTGAATATTCCAGAAGGTAAAAAAATCGTCATGTATGCTCCAACATGGCGTGATGACGAATTTATTAAAAAAGGAAAATACACATTCGAATTAAAAATTGATTTGCCTAAACTTCAAGCAACCCTTGGCGACGACTATGTGATTTTATTACGTATGCATTATTTAATTGCGAATGCAATTGATTTAAATGGTTACGAAGATTTTGCAATTGATGTATCTCACTATAATGATATTTCTAGACTATATTTAATTAGTGATGCATTAATTACAGATTATTCTTCTGTAATGTTTGATTATGGTATATTGAAAAAACCCCAATTTTTCTTCGCTTACGATATTGAAAAATATGATAAAAATTTGCGTGGTTTCTATATTGATTATCACAAAGATTTACCAGGTCCTATTTATACAAAAGCGGATGAACTGATTGAAGGTTTAAAACAATTAGATGATATTAAATCTCAATACGCTCCAAATATTGACGCGTTTTATAATCGCTTTTGTTCCATCGAAAACGGTCAAGCGTCTAAAATTATTGGAGATATGATTTATAAAGACATCATGAAAAAGTAAAATTAATAGGTTAAACCACAAGCGGGTGACGTGTTTTAGCACAAATCAAAACGGCTCTAAATTCAAATGAATTTGAGCCGTTTTTTTATTTTATTGGTGGCGGGTCATAAACTTCAATGAATCTTTTTGTTGTCATGCTTCGCGATGCGTGAAACATGTCGTCAATATGAAAATCATCAACACAATAACCATCTTCTAATACAACGAAGCGCTCAACGCACTGTGATAAAAAAGCAAGGTCATGTGAGATGATTACGAGCGTTTTGCCCGTGTCGTTATGATATTTGTTCAAATGCTTTATCATATCTTGTTCAACTAATACATCGACATTCGCAGTGATTTCATCACAAACAATTAAATCGGGTTCAACAATCATTGTGCGTATCATATTCAGGCGTTGTAATTGTCCCCCACTCACCTCATAAGGATACCGTCTCATAATATCCGACGATAATCCAAATTGCTGAATATAATGCATACATCGTTCATGAACACTGCTTTGTCGCGTTGGTGCTAAAATATGTGTTTCTTCTAAAGAATCACCAAGTGTTCGTTTCGCATTAAAGGCCAATGACGCTTGTTGAAAAATCGGCAAGCGTATTTGAAGGTCATGGTGAATAACGCCTTCCGTCGGTCTTTGTATGCCAATAAGCAGGTCTCCTAAAGACGTTTTGCCCGAGCCACTCTCACCGATAATGCCAATTTTTTCACCATCTTTAATCGTTAAATTGATGTGACGTAAACGCCATTGCGCTGTATCACCTAAAGAAACATTTTTAAGTTGAATCACCGAACTTGCCCCCTTTGAATCGCGTGACGGTATTGGAACAATTGTGAGACTAGTGGATGTTCGTGTGCACGATTAAATGTTTTATACGGTCCCGAAGCCACGATTTTACCTTGATCGATAATATACAGATCATCACACAACTGTGCGACATGCGCCAAATCATGTGTGATGATGACTAGCGTAACATCATGCTTTTCAACTAAATGTTGAAGTAATTGAATGATCCGTGCGCCACTTACTACGTCTAACGAAGCTGTGGGCTCATCTGCCAATAATCATTTCAGGTTCTAACATCATGACACTTGCGATTGCTAGACGCTGTAATTGCCCACCAGACAACATAAATCGATAGCGTTTTTTTAAATTTAATTCACCTAAACCTACCCACTCCAATGCTTGTTGTATTTTACGTTGTGCGTCAATTTTTGAACTAGGTTTATGGTAGCGATAGAGTTGCTCTAATTGTTTATCTAGCGTGGTGTGATCGTTAAATGTATATAAATAATCTTGACTTACATAACCGATATGCTTACCTAACAATGATTTCAAATCTGTCATATCCGTTGTATGATATTGGAACGCCACATGCTCAATATGCATCGATGATGGTAATTGATGAAATAAGGATTTCGTAAATAATGTTTTACCTGAGCCACTTGGACCTATTAATGCGGTCACACGGTTTTGACGTACAATGAAGTCAGAGATGTCGAGATAACGTTTGGCGTTTTGTGTGACGATAAGTTGTTTAACTTTCAAATGAATCGCAGTCACTTTAATGTCGCTCCCTTTCAAAATAATCTCTTAAAGCATCACCTGTAAGTTGGAAAAGCAGTATCGTTACAGTGATACATAATGCTGGTGCCAATATCATTAGTGGTTTTGATGTCATATAATCTCTACCAGCATTTAACATTGCTCCCCATTCAGGTGTTGGCGGTTGCGCACCAAGCCCAAGAAATGACAGCGCCGAAATGTATAACATGATCTTCCCAAAATCAACAATGGCAATAACGAGCATTGATGAAAAGATGTGTGGACACATATGCTGGGTGAGAATTTTCCAATGCGGTACTTGTAATAATTGTGCCATTTGTACATACTGCGCACGATTTAAACCGGCCACGATTTGACGGGTCAATCGTGTATACATCATCCATCTTAATAACGCCATCGCGATGACTAAATTCCAAATATTAGGTGTTAAAAAACTCGCCATCGCAATCATTAAAATAAATTCTGGTATTCCTAAACCAATATCGACGATACGCATAACTAACGTATCCACTTTACCACCCAAATAACCTGAAATCAGACCTAAAGGCACACCGATACATACACTCAACATCAGTGTGAGTAAACTAACAATTAACGTTTGACGTGCTCCAATAACGATTCTTGTAAAAAGATCTCGTCCATAATCATCTGTACCTAGTAAATGCGACACACTCATCGGTTCAAAAATATGATTAAGTTGCACGTCATATGCCGTTTTCGGATCCACTAGAAACTGCGCAATCACAATGGCGCTGACATAGCCCAATAAAATCCATACTATTTTAGGTATTGCATGTCGCATTACATCCCCTCCTTATGCATAACGTCTATATGATGTTTTGAGGTTTTAACATGCGATTGACGTCGTTTTGGATCTAATTTTGAAACGACATAGTCACCAGCGGTATTACTGAACACTACAACGACACCTAAACATAATACAATGCCTTGAATTACAGGATAGTCGTGCGCGCGAATGCTCTCCATCAAAAATTGTCCTAAACCTGGGATGCCAAAAATATTTTCAATGACCACTGTGCCACCTATGAGGCTCCCCATTGATAATGCAAGCATCGTTATGACTGGGATTAATGTGGGTTTGAGAACGACATGCACTAAAATAAACCATTCGGACACGCCTTTAAAACGCGCCATTTCAACTTCTCTACTTTGGTATAGCGACAATAGAGTTATTCTAATTAACCGCACGTAATAAGCACACATACTTACACTCAATGCCGTCACGGGTAAAATCAAATGCAATGGTGATGAAAATCCTGCAATAGGTAACCATTGTAGGCGAACCGCAAATACATATAATAGTAAAATCGCTAAGAAAAACGAGGGAACACTGACCGCTATCGACGTCCCTATACGTATCGTATAGTCCAACGTCCGTTGATGATGCCAAGCAGCAGCAATCCCAAGTGGTAGAGATATACATAACACGACAAAAATTGTAAGTAGCGCTAATAGTATTGTCGGTGGTGCATATTGTAAAATCGCTGACATGACATCTGCACCCGTTTGGTAACTGCGTCCAAAATCAAATCGCACAATATGACCTAACCATGAGCGGTACTGGAGTAGAAACGGTTGATTTAAGCCGTGTGCGCGTTGCATATGATCTAATTGTGCTTGAGATACATGAACGTCATTTGCATATAATTGTTGACTAATAGGATCACCAGGCGTGATTTTCATTAGAATAAATGTGATTGTAGATAGCACCCATAAAATCAGAACCATATGTATGAAGCGATGGCGTAACAATTTATTTATCATGATCGATGGCCACCTTTTCATCAATAAGTACAATGTCGTTCGGCGTTGTTTTCAAATGATGTACATGCGCACTTAAAGCATGAATCGTATCATTGTATGAAATATAGCTATTTGGCACTGCAAGTTGAGATTTTTGAATAATTTCATTCGATAATTGATTTCTTTCTCGATGTTGTACCGTATGGTTCAATTGATGTATTAATGTCGCAATTTCACCATTATGATAACCGCCTTTATTAATGCCCCCTTGTTTTAAATAGGCTTGATTAAAAAAGTAACCGGTATCTCCCCGAGGATATGTCCCTATACTATAAAGCGAGGCATCCCATTGTTGTTTATGACTGAGAAAACTTTCAATATCATCCACTTGGCGTAAATGAATATGAATATATGCTTTTCGAGCATCAGATTGTAGTACTTGTGCAATTTTTGAAAGTTCAGGTCGCCCATCATAAGTCATCACGTTAATGTCAAGCGGATGTGCATTGCTATAACCGGCGCGTGCCATTATGTGACGTGCAGCTTCAATATTTTGTTTTGGGCTTTCTTTATGTGAAATAAAATCCAAATGTGAATTAAACGGACCGTTAGCCGGCGTGGCATAACCATGTGACATTGCCTTAACAATGCCGTCTCGATTTATCACCTTATCTATGGCCTGTCGTACAGAGTATGTCATTTTAGCACTCTCATGGTTATAGAGCACCATTTGAGTCCGATAGCCACTCACATGTTGCACGCGTATAGCTTTATTTGTTTTTAAACGATCGACATTCGTCGCAGGCACATCTGTAATGACATCCGTTGCCCCTGCTTCTAAATGATTCACCCTTGTGAGTCCATCTTCTTGATACGTCACGCGAATACCTTTAAGTTTTGGCTTACCGTTCCAATAATGGCGATTCGGCTTTAGCGTCATCCCTTTTGATGGAGTATATGAAGTAATCTCATAAGGCCCTGTCCCAATCGGGTGTTGCGCAACATTCTCAGTTGCCTCCGTGTCATAAATTGCAGAAAATGGACTTGCCAATTCAGAAATTAATTGTGGATAAGGTTCTGACGTTGTAATCGTTAATGACTGCCCGTCCGAGGAAATATGTTTCACAGGCAATGTTGATTTTAATAAGTCTCCTTTGGCTAGTGCTTGTTCTAAACTATGCTTAACTTTTTCTCCAGTTAAACGTACGCCATTTTGGAAATATATGTGAGATTTTAAAGTGAGTTTAAGCGTATGTGGTGTCACTTGTTGATAATGTTTGACTAAATGAGGTTGAATGGTGCCATTATCTGTGACTTTAAAAAGTGTTTCAGTCGCCCCCATTTTGACCGATGCATCGGATTCATAAGGTGCGATATGGGTTGTTTTAAGTGGAAGTTCTACATCTAAAATATCGTCTTCCGCTTTTGACTGCATGCCACATCCTGCTACTAAAACAGGACATAAACACGCAACCAAAAACTTCTGTTTACCAATCATATGTCGTGCCTTCTTTCGTTTAGCTAGGTTAAAGTTAAAAACAAGATTTAAAACACAACAAATATTATATCACAATAATATTTATGTGTTTAAATCATTACTAAACTAATTACAAAAGAGACATATCATCTTTACAATTACTTCTCAATGCTATCTAAAAATAACTTTGCTTGGCGATTAATTGTTTTAAAATCAATCCCTTGTTGTTGTGCCGCAAATACACATCCGCAATAACATTGACGGAAAATATCATACTCTTGACACATTGTTATCGAACGTTCATAACCTTTGTTTTTCTTGAAATCGCTCGGTAAATAAAACACATCATACAATTTTTGAACTTCAAGTCCAATGCCATTAATTAATTGGGCATTCTTTTTAGGTGACAACGTAATTGCACTACCAAAATAGTCGTAGTCAAAGTCTACCGCTGCTTGCGCCACCATATCTAAACGCATCTCAAAACAAGCGGAACATCGTGCGCCACCCTCTGGTGCATCCGTGACACCTTTGTCTTTTGCCATTTTCATAAATTCATGTGGTTTATAAGGGGCTTCGATATATTTCACATTTGCGCCTGTACGCTCATTAAAATCGTGTACGAATTGCTCTTGCACTTTCGCACGACGTAAATATTCATTTTTAGGATGAATATTCGGATTCGCAAAATATATCGCTATATCTGCATATTGTGTTAAAAATTCTAACGTATACGTACTACAAGGTGCACAACAACTATGTAGTAAAATTTTAGGTCTTACTCCTTCACGTTCCCAATTTTGAATCATTTTTCGTAATACTTTATCATAATTTATTTTTTGATTTTTCATTTTGTCTAAAATTTCATTTGCTTCTATCATCGCTGACTCCCTTTCTTTATCTATGCCGTATTACTTATTAGTTTAACATTATTCATGAAGAATGAAATGTAAATCTTTCTAAAGGAATGGTGATATAGAGTAGAGACCATACTTATTCTGGAATGCATTAAAAGGTATCTCTGTTACGAATCATTTTTATCGTTACACGCCAATGACTACATTTTTTTGAATCACTATCCTTAATTTGTGCTATAATATAGTTCGGCTCGTAAATGAGGTGAATTATTTGAGCTTTTATGATTACATGCAAGATTTCTTAGAAGATGATACGCCCTTAGGTGATTTGGCACGGCATATACATGCACACGCTGAGTTCCCTGAAGGACTTCATACGTCTGATGAGATTTTAGCGTGCTTTCGAGAAGCTCAGCGGTATGATCAATTGAATTATGCCGATCTCAAGCGAGCAATTGCATTATATATGCAGTTCGGATCCTTAAAATAGGATCGTATCATTCATTCTAATGAATGACCAACGGGAGTCTCATTATGAGGCTCCTTTTTATATAAACTGAGGTTGAACTTCTTCTGAAATTTAAAACATTGCTATAAATATGGATTTATCATTTTAAAATCGCATGACATTCTAATAAGAGATTAACCTCTTACGAATTGGGGTATTATTCGCTATACTATAATTAATGAAAAGGCTGATTGAAGGAGGCTACCACGATCATGAAAAAAATTGTATCTGCCATCGTCATTTTGTTGCTTATTGTCGCTTTAGTCGCAGTTTCGATAAAAGCATTTACACATGAATCACGTACAGATGACAGTGCACAAAAGCAAGAACAACAAAAGAAACATGATAAAAAGGAACCATCAACTGAAGATAAATCTACTGAAGAAGCAACATCAGAACAATACTTTGAGCAACCGACGCAAGAATATCACACGACGCAACAACCAACCTACCAACCCCCTGTACAACCGACACCAGAACCACGAAAGCCAAAAGAACCATCAACTGAACAAAAACCTAAGAAAGCACCTACTCAAGAAAAACCATCAACCTCAGAACCGTCACAACAACCTGCATCATCTGAACAACCAAAACCACAACCACCTCAAACAACACAGCCTGCACCAAAACCAAATAATAACACACCAAATGCCAACCACAAACAACCTTAAACAAAAAGCAGTAGCGATTTTAGGCGCTACTGCTTTTTTCAATCTTTTAAATTATCTTAGTGTCAATTGATATTTTATAAGGAAGATTTAAACAATTTAGATTGCCCTCGTTTTTCGATGCGTCTTAAGTATGGGCGACGTACCCATGGATATATGATAAAAGCCACCATAAAAATAATTAATCCGTATAAACCAAGCCAAGCTGTTTCAGTTATTAATACATCATACACTACCCCGCCGACCGCTTCTCTTAAAATTTTAAAACTATGATAAAACGGTAAATACGGTTGAATGTGTTGTACGAATAATGGTGACACGTTGATAGGAAATAATCCATCCGTGCCCACAAATTGAAATGCGAGGAGCAATACCGTCATCATTTTACCAACCTTGCCAAACAAGGTCACGATGGAATAAATCATTAACATATACATCAATCCAATGTACATCGTCATCCCAATAAATAATAAATGACTTTGCATTGAGATATTCAAAATACCTATCAACGCAACTAAAATGGCTACAAATTGCATACAAGTAATGAAGGTATATATACCCAGTCTCCCAAGAAAATGGTGTCTTGACGTTAATGTTTCCGATGTCATGTCGTAAGCATGGCGTGTTGGAATGATTAAAATTGTGAGCACTATGCCAAGCCATAATCCTAAAGACGTCACAAAAGGCGTGATACCACTTTGAAAGTTTTCCACTGAGAATTGACTTTGACGGTCAATATGAATAGGATTGGATGCGACACCCGCTTGCTTTTTCAAATCCGTGCGCATCAATTTAACAATATGTTCAAGTGTATTATCTTTATCTAACGTTTCAAACGTTTTGTTAGCCTCAGCGACCTCATTTTCAACAGAAGGCAAATCTCTTTCCAGTGATTGTGCCAGTTGATGTAACGCCTCTCGCGCACCCGGTTCATTATTTTCTAATCCTGCTCTCACCGTATCATATTGATTGAATAATGGCGGTAACGCTTCATTCAACTGTCCCGTTATAACGGATATATCGTTAGCCTGACCACTCAGTACAGGTCCATACGTTGCAAGATTTTGTTGATGCACTTGATTTAAATTTTGTGTTGCTGCCATCGCTTCATTTTTATATTGATCAGCCTGTTGCAATGTCGCTGTATGCTGCTCTAAGCTGTTCAATTGTTGATCTAATGTTATCATCGATTGTTTGAACTGCTCAATTTTAGGCAATGTCTCATTTGCAATAGCAATACTATCTCGGATTTTTTGATACGACGGTAATTGATCTTCAAGGTGAATCCCCTGTTGATTAGCTTCATCTAACAATACTTTCATCACTGAACGATTAAAAGAGGCATCCGCTTGTTTAATAGCTTCACCCATTGTCGCATCAGTGAGTCTAGGTGTAATCGCATTAACTTTTTCATTGACGTGATAGGTTACCGTAGTTTGTTTCGGTTTTTGACGTATAATGCCCGTAACATCCTTTGAAAAGGTTTGAGGTATGTATAAAACAGCAACATAATCGCCTTGTTTTAGTGCTTTATCCGCAGTTTGACGGTCTACAAACTGCCAATCCCACTTGTATTGTGTTTTCAATTGTTGTTCTACTTCTTTACTAATATTCACTTTGCGCTTTTGAATTTGTGTGCCTTGGTCTTCATTGACCACCCCTATTTTCATATGTTGGGTCTGTTGAAATGGGTCTTTATTGGCACTCAAGTCATACCATACGAATAAAGCTGGTAACAACGTTAATATCATCACAACGAGCCAAGCGAAAGGACTTTTTATAAGTTGTTTCACATCCATCTCAAACACATCGATGGGTTTTTTCATAATTTCACCTCAAAATGAAAAAGTCTTTATTAATCTATTATAATCATGTAAAATTTAAAATGTATATATTTGAAATTTCTAAACTTTAAAAATTCATTAATTTTTTGTAAAAAGTCTTTATGCCCCACCGTTTTACGTGTAAATTTTTATTAGTCGGCAAAGCCAAACGTATTATGATCAAGGAAGGAGCACTTAAGTGAAAAGACATTATGTAGTTCGAACACTCATCGCGACGACGCTTGTCGCGCCCTCTTTCACACCTGTCGCTCATGCGACTTCAGACAATCATACTACTGAAGATGCACGCAATACGCCATCCGAAACGCGTACTCACAATCATACAACTTCAACTGAAGGAATGGATGCATTTTTCAAAAAATATGGTGACAATGAACAAAATTCGTCTCATAAAGAGGCGCCTCAAACTGATCACCAAAAAGAGAACCCACAACTCCCTTCAAAAGATGATTTAACATCATCACGTGACCACGCACCACAACAAGCGTCTGATAAAGCGACAAAACCAACACGTCAAACAACACTATTTCAAACACAACCTGAAGGCAACAAAACGCAACTGCGTGTCATAGAAGACCCGGAAACACGTGCATTCATTAACAAAATCGCACCACATGCACATCACATCGCTAAAAATGAAGGCATTTATGCATCAGTGATGATTGCGCAAGCTGTGCTCGAATCCGATTCTGGACGCAGTGATTTATCTAAAGCGCCCAATCATAATTTATTCGGAATGAAAGGGCAATATCAAGGCGCATCTGTACCGTTTCAAACACTAGAATCAGATGGCAAACACATGTATCAAATTACTGCAGATTTCCGAAAATATCCGAGCGATAAAGAATCGTTAAATGATTATGCTTCATTAATTAAAAAAGGTATTGATGGTAATCCTACAATATATAAAAATGTATGGAAAAGTCAAAGCAATAACTACAAAAAAGCCGCACAAGGATTAGTTGGCACTTATGCAACAGATCCAGACTATGATCAAAAATTAATTCATTTAATTGAAACGTACGACCTTGAACGCTATGACAATCCAGAATTAGCAAGCCCACTTTCGGAAGGTACTGTACAAAAACCTGCTACTCTGCGAAATGTAAATTTCCAACCTTTTAAAGTTGCAGGAGGTAAAGCAAACTACCCGCAAGGACAATGTACATGGTACGTTTATCACCGAATGGCGCAATATAATGCGCATATCGCAAGTGATATGGGTAATGCCAGTGATTGGAGCTATAACGCTTTAACTAAAGGTTACAAAGTGACTGACACGCCTCAACCACATAATGCTGTGGTATTCCAACCAAATCAATTTGGTGCAGATCGCTATTATGGTCATGTCGCTTTTGTTGAAAAAGTGAATGACGATGGATCAATTGTTATTTCTGAAACAAATGTCAAAGGTTTAGGCGTGATTTCCTACCGCACACTTGATGCGCATACTGTTAAACAACTCGATTTCATTACAGGCCAATCTCAATAAACGCTATTATTCTAACGCTATAGGATTAAAATAAGGAGCCCGGTTCATCGTACCAGGCCCCTTATTTTTATGTGTGTGAGGTCATTCATTTTATTACGTTATTTCGGAAAGGTAGTCGTAACCACCATTTTATTGGCTATAAGTGAATACATCGTATCTTTATGATACTGTTGATATAGCGTAGACATATCTTGTACTTTCGCACCTTTTAAGAAATCTTTATACGAAGATGCATTTTGTGTACCACCAATCACAACTTGCGAATTACTTACGCCTACAATTGTAGCAAAGTTCCCTTTTGCAGGTAACACTTGATAAAAGACCATATCTTTCGGTGCACCTGGCATCAATTCAATGTTGTTTACCTTTTTAGGTTGTTTCACCAACGTGATTTTGTTTAATGGATACACATGCTTTTCACCACTCATCCATGTCACCGTAAATTTACCTTTTTGAATGTCATTTCGAGTAAAGGTATATTGATCATAGCCTTGAATATAATATGCTAAAGCAACTTTTTGTTGTTGACTCAGTTGCACATTTGCCTCTGCCGTTGTCACTTGGGACGGTGTTTCTGAAGATGGTGTTGTTGCATCTATGGAAGGTGCCATTAATCCTAAAGTCATCGTGCTAGCAATAACAAGTGGTACCGTACATTTGTAATAGTTTCTCATCATTTTCGCACTCCTTATTCAACCTCACACGTTATATTTATATATACCCTATTTAAACAATTTAAAAATAATATATAGATTGATAATTTTAACAAATAACTTTATCTGCATCATACTGTATCGAAGGGCTAGCTTGCTGCTTCAAATGTCTGACCATATATTTTATTGATAAACACCACTATCAACACTGCCATTGCAATTGCACAACCTGCAAACGTAAGTAAAAATGACA
Source organism: Staphylococcus sp. 11007852 (assembly GCF_011394325.1). Classification (NCBI taxonomy): domain Bacteria; kingdom Bacillati; phylum Bacillota; class Bacilli; order Caryophanales; family Staphylococcaceae; genus Staphylococcus; species Staphylococcus sp. 11007852. The sequence continues at coordinate 115,466 of NZ_JAANBJ010000004.1, forward strand.
ACGGCAATAAATACCCAAATAATACATATGATAATGGAACGAGTGCACTAGAGAGACTTTGATTGACTGAAAATACACGCGACTTAAATGCTTCATCTACCGTATTTTGTAAAAGAATTTGATACGGAATATTTCCGAGTGTAACTGAAAAACCTAATAATAACTGCCCTATAATGACAACGCTATAAACTATCATTGATGATGCGCCTAAAACGTTAATTATGATATACAGTAGCAGTATCAATTGTTGTAATAGAAGGGCGTACAAAAAACTACGTCTCAAATGCTTTTTGAGGGGAACAACTGTAAATAAAAGTGCACTCAGTATTAATGCGACCCCTAGTGTACCTTCAGCTACACCTAAATGCTTGGCACTCAGTGAGAGTTTTTGAACAATCAATATCGGTACACCTACGATAAGAACATTCATAATAAAATTCAGAAAAACGGCAATGATTAACAAATATTTCACTTCTGTCATTTGATGTAGATACTGTACCCCTGCTTTAAAATCTCCCCAAAACGTTTGTCTTTCAGTTTGCGTTTGTCCATGTTTAAACGTTAAAAAGAAAATAAATATAAGCGCTACACTTTCAGTTACAATATTAATGAATGCAACTTGTTGTATATTTAAAAATGAAATTAAAATACCACCAATGATGGGTGAAGCGAGCATTGAAGCGGATTGAATCAATTGCCTTAAGGAGATGACACGTTCTAAATAATCGCCTGTAATCCATTTTAAATTAGAGGTAACAATCGTTTTAACGTTAACATCTACGACAACAAGTACCATCATTAAAAGAAAGATAACTTGATAATGACCCTTATAAAATAATGTAAAACTTGTTAAAGCGAGAATACTGCCAATTTGACCGATAAATAAGATGGTTTTATTGCGATGTCGTCCAATGACATTCCCAATCAATGGCATCGCAATCGTATTAACAATTGCCAATAATGCGAGATACATTCCAAATATCGAACCCGATCCCGTTTGTTGTAATATGTAAAAACTGCATGTAAATGTGAAAATACCTGACCCCAATGTTGACAACGTATCAAAACATAATAAATAGAGTGATTTTTTCATGTTGTCCCCCCTTTATTTTATATTTTATACAAAGTCAGAATATTTTGAAAGTATTATTGAGAATGATATTAAAAAATGGCAGACGATTTATTTTTTTGGCGTTTATTAAC
>NZ_JAANBJ010000005.1:0-20700 GCF_011394325.1 Staphylococcus sp. 11007852
AAAAACCTCCAACATTCATTTTAAATGAACGTTAGAGGTTGTCATTTTCCATTTAATACGTATTTATTTCATAATCTCTATCATATGTTGATACAAGACATTTTCTGTTTCACTTTGGAGTAGCGCTTCACGTTTGGCGTCATCCATTAAATGGCGTGATAAGTTTTGGAGTGTCTTTAAGTGCATATCGTGACTATGTTCTGGCACTGTAATTAGAAAAACAATTTGAGGAACAGTGCCATCTAAACTTTCCCACGTCACGCCTGCGTTATTTTTTAGGACTGACACTACTGGTTCTTTAATACCTGCTGATTTCGCATGTGGCATCGCAATGTTCATGCCGAGCGCAGTAGTAGATTCTGCTTCTCGCGCAAAGATATCTCGCGTTAATGTTGCTTTATCTTTAACATAACCATGTTTGTCCAAGTTTGAAACCATGTGTTCGATTGCCTCATCTCGCGTCATCGGTTGCGTTTTAATCATTGTTGTGTTTTTATGAATCAATTGCGTTTGTGATGCATCCGTATTTGTTGTCGCGTCAGCATGCCCTGTGTTTTCAGTAGTTTCAATCGATGTTTCATGCCCACCAGCAGTCGCTACAATCGGTGACCGCTTTTTCAATACAAGCACCAGTGCTGCCGTTACAAGGCTACCTATAATCACCGCGATAAAGAATATCACTACTTTATCAATTCCACCTAATACCGCAACAATAGGACCGCCATGCGCAACGCGGTCTCCTACACCACCAAGTGCCGCAATCACAGCTGCAACCATCGCACCGATAATATTTGCTGGAATGATACGTAATGGATCTTGCGCCGCAAAAGGTATGGCACCTTCAGTAATGCCAAATAACCCCATCGTGAACGACGCTTTACCCATTTCAATTTCGTTATGGTTGAATTTACGGCGATTCATAAAAGTTGCGATACCCAGACCAATTGGCGGTGTACACACAGCAACCGCAACCATACCCATGACACTATAATTGCCTTCAGCGATTAAAGCAGAGCCGAATAAAAATGCGACTTTATTAACTGGACCACCCATATCAAATGCAATCATGGCGCCAATGATCATCGCTAAAATCACAATATTCGCCCCTTGCATGCCCTTAAGCCAAGCCGTTAAACCTGCAAAAATACCAGCGATAGGCGCCCCAATCACATAAATAAAAATGAGGCCCACGATAATGGACGATATAATTGGAATAATAATTATTGGCATAATAGGCGCCATCGCTTTAGGTACTTTCACCTGTTTTATCCATTTCGCAATGTAACCCGCAAGAAAACCAGCGACAATTCCTCCTAAAAATCCAGCGCCCGCATCACTGCCATAAAAACTACCATCTGCAGCAATCGCGCCACCAATCATACCCGGTACGAGTCCAGGTTTATCCGCAATACTCATCGCAATATACCCTGCAAGAATGGGTACCATAAAACTAAACGCTAACGCCCCTATTTTTTCAAAAGGCTTCCAAAAAGAATCATCAGGAATGACAATCCCTTGCGTTGCCGTTTTTTCACCGCCTAGTGATAATGCAATCGCAATCAACAATCCCCCTACAACGATAAACGGGACCATAAAAGATACACCGTTCATTAAATGTTGATACACATGTTGAATACCTTTATGTTTTTGTTTTTCATCACTAGAAAGTTTTGCATTTTCATCTTGCGTTTCACTATGATAAACAGAAGCCTTTTTCTGTTGAATACGCTCGATTAAATCTTTCGGATGATGAATTCCCGCTCGTACATTTTCATTAATAAGTAACTTGCCATGAAAACGCGATAAATCCACTTGTCGATCAGCAGCGATAATGACGCCATCTGCCTCTTCAATATCTTTAGCAGACAACCGATTTTCGACGCCAACGCCACCTTGCGTCTCTACTTTTATATCAATCCCTAATTCATGCGCAGCTTGTTCTAACTTCTCTTGCGCCATATACGTATGCGCGATTCCATTTGGACAAGACGTCACCGCTACGATTTTCATACCAACACTTCCATTCAATGATTTTAAATACATACTCATCATATAGCAGCACATATTAGGAATCAATACGAAATTAAAAGCGCTTACAAATCAAAGTATGCATTATGATGCGGCACAACATAAATCATGAATTCCTAAATTTTAAAAGAAGTAATACGCATTATCCTTACAATACAATGCAGATAAAAAAGAGGTACCTTGATGGCACCTCTTAATCACTACACTTTTTCATGGTCTACGACTTCTAAACAATAGCCTTTAAAGCCACACTCTGGACATGTGAGTTTACGTGTCCGGGGTGTATGTGGTGCTAACAACCACGCTTTAAATTCAGGTTTAAATACGTGATGACAATTTGGGCACATGTAACTTACACTTTGGTAATAGGTTTTCGTAATATAGACCGCTGCGGCAATACTGCTTGTAATACCTAGCACTGATGGCCATACTTTTTTATGTTTGTAACTTTGATAATGTGCCATCCATTCAAATAGCGTTGCCCCTGTTGCAATACCAATTGTTTTATACGTTAAGAATGGAAAATCTTGATTCGATTTTAGTACAGCATCAATATCTTTGAGCTTTGTAATTGGAGAGTCACTATTGTCATGAATCATTTTATTCATCGCTTTCATCTCCTTTAATTGTGCTTGTTTTTGATGGATGTCTTGTTCTAGCTGTTCCATATTGTCATCTAGCAACATTTTTACAGTTTTTAATGCATGTTGTTCTTCAACAATTTTAGCAATCGCACTCAATTTAAATCCCAATTTTTTTAGTAAAAGTATCGCTTTTAATTTTTGGACTTCTTCGTCACTATATTCACGATACTGATTGTCTTTCGTTAAGGCAGGTTTCAAAATATTTTTTTCATCATAATACTGTAACGTGCGTGCTGATATCCCAAATAATTTGGCAAGTTCCCCTGTAGAATAACGTGTCATCATGTCACCTCCATACTTTGAATGTAATGTATCACGTCGCGTGAGGGTCAATAATTTCTTTCATAATAAATAAAAATTTTTCCGTTTCATCGACAAAAGGCGCATGCGCTGCGTCTTGAAAATAGTAATAACGCTTATATCGAGACCCTAACTTCTCAAAAAAAATCCTGCTTTCTTCAAGCGTTGTCTGCATATCATGTACACCTTGCATAATGACAATGGGCACCCATATTTCCTGGGCAATATCTAATAAATTTGTATGTGTCATCTCTCGATTGAGGTGTGGTGACCCCACAAGACCACTTCGAAAAATATTTAAACGTTCACGTAATGTGTAGTGCGGTGTTTTTAAAATAACTTGAATCATTTTCAACAGCCCATACCCTCTGCTTGAAAAACCAGATTTATAACGCGCAGTATACCAATCTCTTAATAGACGATAATATTTATTAGTGTGAAAATCATAGTCTAATCGTACTTTTTCTAACAGTTGTAACCCCTCATGGTCGCCTTCTTGGCGCGCAAACATTTTAATTTGATTTAAAATGCGATGTTCATTTTTAAGGACATGGCCTAACTGACCTACACCAATGTATGTCGCAATACATTGCGGATACTGATGCGCAAGATGTGTGCCAATAATCGTACCAAACGAATGACACATTAAATATACTTTTGACTGGTGTAATGTTGTTGTTAAATATTGAATCAACTGATGGGCATCTTCAACAAGCGATTGAATGCTTGGCGCTATGCGTACCCCGGACATGCCTGTACCTGGTTGATCCCAATACACAACCGTGTAGTATTCTGTTAAATCAACATCGTGTGCACTCATAAAAGGATACAACGGAAACCCTGGTCCGCCATGAATAATGAGCAAGACAGGATTTGACCAATCTCTTGACTCCATGATTATTCCATGTCGCTTACGATTAATGGTTAAATATTCTTTTTTCACTTGTTTTGAAGTGTTTTGTTTCATAATTGGCTCACCGTTTCTTTTTTCTAATCCATTTTTATTATAGCCCAGAATGTAGAAAGACGTTACGGAAATGATTCACAAACTAAGAAGCCCTTCAACTGTTGCACACATACATAACAGTTGAAGGGATCCAATTAATGTTTACAATATTGATTAATTTTAATAAAGCACATCGTCATGACGACGACGCCAATGACTACTGGCACGAAGGTAAGTATACTGGAAGAAACTACACGTAATAAAATCGTGATGATGGCAGCCACTAACACACTCAATGCGACCACGAGCCACAAATTCCATGCGGTTTGAATATGTGCTTTTGGTATTTGAGACATATCAAAATTTGCGACGAGCGCATTACACTTTCTCAAATAAATGATGAGTATCAATATTGCCACAAAAATCATAATTATGATGGATACAATACTCGCGATATCTATGATGGTCACCTACGTTTCTTTTTTAGTTGATTCATTTTATAAAATGCGTAGAGAGCAATAATGGTACACAATACGATAACTAGGATATACCACCCCCCCTTAAATAGTATCGATGCAAATAGGAATCCTAATCCAAGATTAATCATGATGATGTATATATACCAATATGTCCACGCACGATTGCGTGTCGCCTCTGAAAATTGGTTGAAATTCATAATGAATATCATGTCATCCTTTTTCTTAAGATATGCGATTGTAATATACGCAATATTTAAAAATAACAGCACAAATACAATCAACTTCAACACGGTATACACTTCTTATGAATACAAATTATTTAATGTTAATTGATAAATATTTTGTTTCTAAATAAGGTTCAATACCTTCTATCGCGCCTTCACGCCCGTAACCACTTTCTTTCATACCACCGAATGGTGCGTGCGCTGCTGATGGCGCACCATCATTCCAACCGATAACACCATAATCAATTTCATTATATAAATAGAGACCTGTTCGATAATCATTCGTAAAGAAGTAAGCAGCTAAGCCAAATTCAGTATCGTTGGCCATTTGAATCGCGTCATCTAAATGTTGATAGCGCATCACTGGGGCAATCGGACCAAACGTCTCTTCATGCATGCATTTCATCTGTTGATTGGCATGTGTAATAACTACCGGCTTTAAGAAATTGCCTCCGATTTTAATGTCATCTAAAGAGCGTGATAACGTGCCACCATGTGTCGCTGCATCTTCAATGTGATTTAAAACTTTCTCAACCGCATCTTCATTGATTAACGGGCCTACTGTAACAGTAGCGTCGAAACCGTCTCCTACTTTCAACGCATGAACTTTTTCGATGAGCTGTGTTTCAAATTCTTCCGCAATGGCTTCATGAACATAAATGCGGTTGGCACAAATACACGTTTGTCCTGCATTTCTAAACTTGGATGCAATGGTTTGATCTACTGCAAGTTCAATGTCCGCATCTTTATGCACAATAATGGGTGCTAAACCACCGAGTTCCATCGTGACATTTTTCACAGTTGCTGCAGCTTGTTCGATTAACTTTTTCCCTACTGGTGTTGACCCTGTAAACGTTAATTTTTTAATATGAGGATGTTCATTAAACAACCGTCCGGCATCTTTACCACTTGCGACAATATAACTGATGGCATCTTTTGGAATTCCGGCATCGTGTGCGAGTTCCACGAGACGTTTCGTCGTGAGCGGGGTTTGGACAGCGGGTTTACACACAATGGTACACCCTGCCGCTAACGCTGGAGCCATTTTTCGTGTAATCATGGCCGCAGGAAAATTCCACGGCGTAATCGCACCAACAACACCAATTGGAAATTTATCAATAATGATCTTTTTATCTGGGGTATGCGCTGGTATTGTGCGTCCATAGGTGCGTTTGGCTTCTTCGGCATACCAGTCGACATAAGACACCGCATAGTCGACTTCACCTTGTGCTTCTTTGAGTGGTTTTCCACCCTCTAATGTAATCAGACGTGCCAGTTCATCTTTGTGTTGTTTAATTAAAGATGACCACGCCCATAATAAACGTGAACGTTCATGCGCATCCACTTTTCTCCAAGAGAAAAATGCTTGATGCGCTTTGTCAATTTGCGCATTAATATCTGATTCTTGGGTATAGTCTAGCGTGTCTACGATTTCATTTGTCGATGGATTCAATACGTTTAATGTTGCCATCTCATCACCTTTTTCTTATTAGATTTTATATTGCGATGACGTCGAATACAAAAATCATTTTCATAATATTATAATTTTATCGTAACATTTTCTAAAAATTGATACACACATTTACACCATTCTATGCTAGATTAATAAAGAAACTAAAATTTAAGAAAGTAGGTCATCATTATGACAACTGCGTTACCTAATTGTCCTAGCTGTGGATCAGAATACACATACCAAGATGGCGCTTTGTATGTTTGTCCGATGTGCGCACATGAATGGACACCAGAATCTGTGGCTGAAGCAGAAGAAGCTGCGATTATCCGAGATGCCAATGGCAATGAACTTAAAGATGGCGACACTGTTGCGGTCATTCGCGACTTAAAAGTGAAAGGTGCGTCTAGCACAATTAAACAAGGAACAAAAGTGAAAAACATTCGACTTGTAGATCCTGAAGATGGACATGATATCGACTGTAAAATTCCAGGTTTTGGTCAAATTGGCTTAAAATCAGAAGTTGTTAAAAAGATTAATTAATCCATCGAACGGTCGCTCAGTTTACTCCAATAAATACGCCTTCAAAGTCTTAAATGATGCACTTTGAAGGCGTATAATTTTACGTCAATATACACGTCATTGAATCTATATATGTTGTTAACCAGCCAAGATCTACAGAATTATCACCTTTGTTTAAGATCGATTAATTAGTTGATATAAGCGGTAACATAGTGGCATAATTGGTTTGATAAAATCACCAATAAACTCTTCAACGTGTGCATTAAATCCCTCTTTAAAACGTTGCACACCGTAATCTTCCGCATCCTCAGAAAAATCTCCTGTAATTCCATAAAAATTATATCGGTCAATACCGTAATTTTTGGCAAATTGAATCATTTCCCATTGCAAGCGGTATGCCCCCATATACGCATTATATTTAGGGTTTGACCCACTTGAAAGGTAATATACTTCATGGTCATTATAAATATAGACAGCGGCTGCTAAATCGAGCACCTCACCATCTGATGCGATACGCGCTTCTGTCTCTTTTATTTTCTTTTGTTGACTCGCAACCTGTTGTTGCAGTTGTTGATATTTGTTTTTCGTTTTTTTCGAATTACTATTTTCTGCTAAAACAGCTTCTACTTCAGTTAGTTGTTGATTTAATTCGTCCAAACGGTCTTTATACGCGGTTAATAACTTATTCAAATCAATATAAGCTAACTTCAGCATGATGCGCTCACCGTAGATATCTTGTAACTGCTCGAAATATGCCAAATCACGGAACTTAAAGCCGTGTTTTTCTTCAGCCATACGAAATAATTTGAAAAAACGTTCTGTCTCTTCATATGGAAGCGTCATGACTTCGACACCCATTTCATAGGTCTTTTTAATGTTACGTCGTGTTTGATAGCCCATTTCTTTGAGTAATGCATCAATCGACTTATCTTTTAAGTCTAGGACCGACAACCACCGGATTTGACTTGAAGTTGAATAGCCTACTGGATAGCCTTGATGTTCATAACCGAGTTTATGCATCACTTGAATGAGTGCTTGGTTATCATAAGATTTTATAATATTCCCTTTCGCATCTCTAATATTTTCTAACCAATACGGGTCAGTCAATACATATAAACAGCGTTGTTTTTTTAAATATGTAGTTAAATGATGATAGAAAAATTGCACAAGTGTAAAGTTATTAAAATCCATGATTGGTCCACGCTGCGTGTAAAAATACTTAAAAAACTTTAAGCATCGTGCTTCTGTTAATAAGCATGCTGCAATCACATTGTGTTGATCATCTTTAACACCAACTAGATGCGCGACCCCTTGTCTTTCTCGGAATAAATAATGTGACACAGTTTGTGTATAATGTGAAAAATGCGCCTGTGCAAATGTTTCGAATTCTTCCGACGTTAACGTAACAAATTGCATCTTTCAAACGTCCCTTCTTTTGATGTTTCCTACGGCATGAAAGTATCTCCCTTGGTGTTCAAACCCCTTACCGTTTTACAATATTATAACATTTACAACTTAACATGACACATATATTTATGAGACATTCGAATAATAAATATAATTAATATGTTCACATAGTGAATTATTCAATGGAGTGAATACGTTTTAAACCTTTTGTTTTCACACTACTATTTCAAGAAAGTCTGAACGATAATTTTTATATTTGTATCACATAAAAAACGGGTTGCATCTTGCTACAACCCGTTTCACTCAATCATTATTTATCAAATTCTTCTTTTACCGCTTCAATCGCTTGATCAAAGTCACCGTTCGTCGTTAAGGATACGCTCGCTAGGAAGCTCCCTTCCACGATAGGTGCCGAGACTTTTTCAATGCGATATTGCCCTGCATACATTTCAATCGCCATATCAAGATTCATTTCTGCTGAACCAATATCAAAGAAACACAATGCATCGTTTTCAAGTTGCGCCAACACATCTGATATTGCATCAAACGATGTCCCAATCTCCCCATCTGCACCACCGACTGCAATGACATCCACGTCTGGAGACATTTGACCTAATAGTTCTTTCGTACCTTCAGCAATTTTTTTACTATGACTTACGATAATTAAACTTGTCATCTTAATCCTCTCCAATCAGCGCGTTTAAGATATAGACACTACTTTGAGCACCCGGATCAACATGGCCTTTAGAATCTTCTTTAAAGTATGCGGCACGCCCTTTTGTTGCCACTAAATCTTTCGTATCATCCGCATAGCTTTGAAGTGTTTCAAGTGTCACTGTCTCACCATTTTCCACTGCTTTTTGTGCTCGATGTATCACATCATACATTGTCTTTTCGCCGCCTGATACTTTTCCACGTGCTGCAATCGCTTCTGAAAATGCCGTTAATAGCGCTACAAGACCTTCATGATCAATGTCATCTTTCGCAACTTGTGCCATCTTTACGAAACTAAAACCATAAAGCGGACCAGAAGCCCCGCCAATATTCGACATTAATGTCATTCCAGTAGATTTTAAAATACTTTCGACTGATTGATCGTCTAATTTATCTTTTAGAGCTTCAAAGCCACGCAACATATTTACACCGTGGTCACCGTCGCCGATAGCACGGTCTAATGCTGTTAAATGCGCTTCTTCGTTTTTAAATGTTGTTGCTAAATCAAGTAAACGTGCTTTCAATTGTTGTGCATTCATCTTGATGTCCTCCTTAATTATTAAAATAATGACTCGTAGTTGGTGCGTTTAACGCTTCCACGAGGCCTTGATCAAACGGCGCTACCGTAAGTGAAAATCCTTGCATATCTAAAGATGTCATATAATCACCAATAAACCAGCGTTTCACTGTTTTTCCTTTTTCTTCAAAAACCTCTGATACATATTTCGTCACAATATTAAGTTCAGAAAGTGGCGTACCTCCCATACCGTTAACCATTACAATTAAATCTGTTGCATCAACTTCAGTCTCTAATTTATCAATTAAGCGTGTCACAATGTCCTGAATCGGTTCTACATGCGTACGTTCTAATCCTTTTTCGCCATGAATACCGATTCCAATTTCCATTTCTGTATCTTCTATATCAAAGCCATACTGACCTGTTGTTGGCACAGCTGGTGGTGTCAACGCCATACCAATAGAGCGCACACCTTCTAAAAAAGCTTCTACTTTAGCTTTTATATCTGTCAGGTTTGTACCACTTTCAGATAAATATCCAGCGTATTTATGAACAAGCACTGTTCCTGCTACACCACGACGTTGGTCTATAGCATCAATAGCAATATCATCGCGAACAATCACTGTTTCAACTTGAATCCCTTCCATTTCAGCCATTTCTTGTGCCATTTCGAAGTTCATCACATCGCCAGCATAATTTTTAACAATTAACAATACACCATCACCATTATCAACAGCTTTAATCGCTTCAAGCACTTTATCCGGTGTTGGAGATGTGAAGACCTCGCCACATACCGCAGCATCTAACATCCCTTCTGCCACAAATCCTGCATGTGCCGGTTCATGACCGCTGCCACCGCCTGACACTAAAGCGACGCCCGATTGTTTTTTAGTCTGACGTACAACAACGGTATCCGCCACTATATCTAATTCGGGGTGGGTGATTTTCAAACCGTCGAGCATGTCTTGTAAAAAATGTGTTTTCTCTTGAATCAGTTTTTTCATAATGATCACCTCATTGGGAACAACGAATGATTCCCTGTTTTGTTAATGTTTCCAAATTTATTATAACGCATAACGAAACGTCAACTCACGCCAAACCCTTTACTATATTCTAAAAATAATTATACGTTTAATTGCTGGTTAGTTACTTTCATGCCGATACACCGCTCGCCCCATTATTTTCAATTTAAAATAAACGCCCCATATACCACTCTACTGGGGTTTTTCATGTATTTTCAGAAATAATAACTTTTAATTCCGACAAAATAGGTTGACTTTAATCGTTAACACCGGTACATTAGTACCATGATATTCCGAGTTATTGACTATGTTTTAAAAGGAGGTTCATATCATATGGTGGTAAACCCTATCAATTACGAGACGTTTCAAACTGATCCTTTTATAGATGAACTTGGTGACGATTCAACGAAAGGTGCGCTCCCTTTATTAAAATGGGCGTATACAACCTACCAAGATGATCTCGTATATGCTTGTAGCTTTGGGGCTGAAAGTATGGTGTTGATTGATTTCATTTCTCAAGTTAAACCCGATGCGCAACTCGTTTTTTTAGATACTGATTTACACTTTCAAGAAACCTACGACCTCATTGACCGCGTGACATCACGTTATCCCGAATTACGTATTAAAATGAAAAAACCTAACCTCTCGTTGAAAGCGCAAGCCAATCAATATCAGCCCGCATTGTGGCGTCATGACCCTAACCAATGTTGTTATATCCGTAAAATTAAACCCTTAGAAGAAGTTTTAAATGGCGCAACAGCATGGATATCTGGACTACGCCGTGCACAATCCGAAAGTCGCGCACATACGAACTTTATTAACAAAGATGAACGTTTCAGATCAATTAAAATATGTCCGCTCATTTATTGGACTGAAGATGAAGTCTGGGACTACATTAAAACTCATGACCTTCCATATAACACACTTCATGACCAAAATTATCCGAGCATCGGATGCATGCCGTGTACATCTTCTGTTTTTAAAGGCCAAGACTCACGTGCCGGTCGTTGGCAAGGCGCCACGAAAACGGAGTGTGGTTTGCATACGACACATCCTTAATTTTTTAATCATAATCCATATTAATCCGATATGCATTTAAGTATTAATCGAGGTGAAATCATTGAAATTAAAAGTTACAAATAGCCCTTTTACAGAAGCACAAGCGACTCAATTGAATGCCGTGTTAGACACGTTGACAACAGATCAAAAGATTTGGTTGAGTGGCTATTTAACCTACTCAAGCGCCGAAAGAAGTCCTGTTGATGCCTCTCAAGCTGCAGTCGTCAACAGTCCTGAAACTTCGCACGTGTCTGAAACGTCTCACGTCACAGAAGCCAATCAAGCAGCATCACCGCAAGCAAACAGAACGTTAACACTGCTTTACGGTTCTGAAACAGGTAACGCCCAAAGTCTTGCTGATTTATTTGAAGAACGTTTGAAATCACTCAACTTTGATATTACGAAAAAAGCGATGGATGAAATCAAACCGAAAGAACTTAAAAAGTTAGAAGATGTGCTCATCGTGACTTCAACCCAAGGGGAAGGAGATCCCCCTGATAACGCTTTAGAACTTCATGAATTTTTACATAGTCGCAAAGCCCCTAAACTTGACGGTTTACGCTATAGCGTCCTCGCCTTAGGGGATGTCACGTATGAATATTTTTGTCAAACAGGTAAAGACTTTGACGCCAAGTTAAGCGAACTCGGCGCCACACGTTTATACGACCGTGTCGATTGTGATGTCGATTACGAAGCAGATGCTGAAAAATGGATTGCGAATGTCATTAACGCCCTAGACAACCAAACGAGTAGCACAGCGTCTTCGCAAGAACTCGTGAGTGAAACTGTTCAAAGAGAAAGCGAAACAAAACATTCTAAAGCGCATCCTTATCAAGCTGAAGTGTTAGAAAATATCTCACTGAACGGTCGAGGCTCAAACAAAGAAACACGCCACATCGAGTTATCTATTGAAGATATGAATGAAAGCTATGAAGCTGGGGATTGCTTAGTGGTTCTTCCACAAAATGCACCTCAATTGGTGACACAACTCATTGAAGCACTCGGATGGGAAAAAGATACATCGACACAAATTAATGAAGAAGGTGACTCGCTTCCACTTGAAGAAGCTTTAACACACCATTTCGAAATTTCTAAATTGACCGTTCCCCTCATTGAAAATGCGGCGGCACATTTTGGTAACGATGACTTGTCGTCACTCACAGATGATAAAGCAGAAACAAAAGCCTATATCGAAGGCCGAGATTTTATCGACTTGCTTAATGACTACGTGACAACAGATTTAGCACCAGAAGATTTATATAAAGTGTTACGCAAATTGCCACCACGTGAATATTCTATTGCTAGCAGTTACGAACTTGAACCAGATGAAGTGCATTTAACCGTTGGTGCGGTACGTTATACAGCCCATGGACGTGAACGTCATGGCGTGTGTTCGATACACTTTGCTGAAAGATTGCAACCGGGTGATACGGTCCCTGTGTATTTAAAACACAATCCGAATTTTAAATTCCCGAAAGACCCTGAACAGAAAGTCATTATGATTGGTCCTGGAACAGGTGTAGCACCTTTTAGAGCGCATTTACAAGACCGTGAGGCACGCGACTGGAAAGGTCATACATGGCTCTTTTTCGGAGAACAACATTTTACGACCGACTTCTTATATCAAACGGAATGGCAATCTTGGTTAAAAGATGGCTATTTAGAAAAAATGGACGTCGCCTTTTCACGTGATACGGAGGAAAAAGTGTACGTGCAGCATCGCATTCAAGAAAATGCGGCAACGTTCAATCAATGGCTAGAAGACGGCGCCTCTATTTACATTTGTGGGGATGAAAAACATATGGCTCATGACGTTCACCAAACCATTGTAAACGTCATTTCTCGAATGCGTCATATATCGCTAGAAGAAGCTGAGGACATATTAAAACAAATGAAAAAAGATAAACGTTACCAACGCGACGTTTATTAATCATCAATAGAAAGGATGAAGACAATGGCTAAAGATCATGCACAAATCGCGCAAGAATTGGATGAAAAGTTAGACGCAATGGAATTTATTAAATACCGTAGTCAGTATCTTCGTGGCACGATTGTTGAAGGACTACAAGATCCGTTAACTGGAGCGATTTCTGAAGATGATACGAAATTACTCAAATTCCACGGAAGCTACATGCAAGACGATAGAGATTTACGCGATGAACGCCGTAAACAAAAATTAGAACCGGCCTACAGCTTTATGATTCGTGTACGTGTACCCGGGGGTAAAGCGACGGCTGAACAATGGCTTGCGATGGATGATATTGCCGACCAATATGCCAATGGCACGTTGAAATTAACAACACGCCAAGCCTTTCAATTTCACGGCATTTTAAAACGTAACTTAAAACATTCAATGCAAAGCATTAACAAAGCAGTGCTTGATTCTATTGCGGCGTGTGGCGATGTGAACCGTAACGTGATGTGTAATCCGAACTCTTACCAATCGCAAGTCCAAAAAGAAATCAATGACTATGCGATAGCAATTAGTAATCATCTACTCCCACGGACAGGTGCTTATCATGAAATTTGGCTAGATGGTGAAAAAGTCGTTGATACGCAAGAAGAAGTGGAACCGATTTACGGTAAACGCTATTTACCACGTAAATTTAAAATCGGTATTGCGGTGCCCCCTTCCAATGACATCGATGTCTATTCACAAGACATTGGTCTTATCGGCATTGTTGAAGAAGAAGCGCTCAAGGGATTTAATATCGTTATCGGTGGTGGCATGGGCATGACGCATGGCGATACGCGTACCTACCCGCAAATTGGAAAAGTGATAGGCTATGTAGCGAAAGAAAACATTGTAGATGTCTGCGAAAAAATCATGACGATTCAACGCGATTACGGTGACCGTCAAGACCGAAAACAAGCCCGCTTCAAATATACAGTTGACCGACTAGGCGTCGAAAAAATTGTTGAAGAACTTCATACACGTTTAGGCTATGGCATAGAAACTGCACGTGACTTCCATTTTGACCACAATGGTGACCGTTACGGTTGGACAGAAGGCAATGGCCATTGGCATTATACGCTATTCATCCAGAACGGTCGCGTCAAAGATACTGAAGATTATAAACTAAAAACCGCACTCAGAAAAATTGCGCACGTGCATACCGGTGAATTTATTTTGTCGCCGAACCAAAATTTAGTGATTGCTAATATTACACCTGAAAATAAACCTGCCATTGAAGCTATCATCGAAGAATTCGATATTTCTGACGGTCAACGTGACACAGGACTCCGTCGTAACTCTATGGCTTGTGTCGCATTTCCAACATGCGGCCTTGCTATGGCTGAATCTGAACGTTACTTGCCTTCACTGCTTTCTAAAATCGAGGATATTTTAGATGAAGCAGGTCTTCGTGAAGAAGACATTACAATTCGTATGACGGGTTGTCCAAACGGTTGTGCACGCCCTGCCCTTGCTGAAATCGGCTTTATTGGTAAAGGCCCTGGTAAATATAACCTTTATCTCGGCGGCGGCTTTAAAGGTGACCGCTTGAGCAAACTCTATAAAGAAAATGTTGGTGAAACTGAAATTTTAGACAGTTTACGTCCGATTTTACTTCAATACGGTAAAGAAAAACAAGAAAACGAACATTTTGGTGATTTTGTCATTCGCGCAGGCATAATTGAAAAAACACATGATGGCCAAGATTTTCATAAAAATGTTCAAGCTTAAGATAATGACAACACTTTGAAAGGCGTGAGGATATGACTGGAAAGGTAAACATTGTAGGCGCAGGCCCGGGGGATCCCGAATTAATTACAGTAAAAGGCTTAAAAGCCATTGAAAACGCAGACGTCATTTTATACGACCGTCTCGTTAATGAACAATTATTAGCCTATGCGTCACCAAAGGCGAAACACTTGTACTGCGGTAAAGACCCTTATCGTCACGCCATGCCTCAAGAAGAGACGAATCAACTCATGGTGACTTTAGCACAAAAAGGCTACACAGTAACCCGACTCAAAGGCGGAGACCCATTCGTTTTCGGACGTGGCGGTGAAGAGGCACAAATTTTAAATGACCATCACATTCCATTTGAGATTGTGCCTGGCATCACATCCGGTATTGCCGCGCCAGCCTACGCCGGCATTCCTGTCACGCATCGTGATTACAGTTCTTCTGTCACATTCGTGACAGCCGTGACACAAAAAGGCGTAAATACAGAGAACTATTGGCAACATCTGGCACAAGGTTCTGACACATTATGCATTTATATGGGGGTTAAAAAACTACCCGACATATGTGCGTTGTTGTTAAGACATGGCAAATCCGCCGACACCCCTGTCGCGCTCGTTCATCTCGGAACAACGGAACAACAACAAACAGAAGTTGGGACGTTATCGACCATTGTCGAACGCGCGGCACATATTAAAAATCCGGCCATGATAATTGTCGGTGAAGTGGTGCGCTTAAGAGAGGAACTCAGTTGGTTCCAAGAAGTCTCTCTTACCGCATTACGCCAACCGTTATAAGTAAGGAATCCATTTTGACAAAAAGGAGGTCAAATCGATGCAAAAAATACTGATTTTTGCGCTCGCAGGCTTTGTCGCCCAACTCGTTGATGGCTCGCTCGGCATGGGGTTTGGTGCTTCGTCATCATCTATATTATTGACGTTTGGGATTACCCCTGCGATTGTTTCAGCAACGGTACACTTTTCTCAAATCGCAACAACGTTCGTCTCAGGTACATCTCATTTGAAATTTGATAATGTGCATAAACCAACCATGTGGCGTTTGGCGTTGCCGGGTGCCGTCGCTGCCTTTATTGGGGCCGCACTTTTGTCAAATATTCATGGCGAAGTAATTCGTCCATACATCGCCCTATTTTTACTCTCAATGGGGATTTACATCTTGTATCAATTTTTATTTAAACGTAATCATCTTTCTGAATCAAAGTTCAACCAACGTTTGAAGCGACGCTATACTATCCCACAAGGCTTCATCGCCGGTTTATTAGATGCGATGGGCGGTGGCGGTTGGGGCCCGGTCAATACACCGATGCTCTTATCAACTAAAAAATTAGAACCCCGTTACGTCATTGGGACCGTTTCTGCCAGTGAATTTTTCGTTACATTGTCCGCATCCATCAGTTTCATCATCTTTTTAGGATTCGGCAATATTAACTGGGGCACAGTAATTGCTCTTGCTATAGGAGGCGTACTCGCAGCGCCTATTGCGGCCTATCTTGTTAAGATCTTACCTGTTAACATTTTGGCCATTTGCGTCAGCGGCCTAATTATTTTTACGAACAGTAATGCATTATTAGGCTATTTCCACCTTAATTCAAATGTCGTTGTCTTGTGTCGTTTAGCGATTATTATTATCTTCATCATCCTGATCATCTGGATGATTCAAAAAAATAAAAAGATGGCCTTTTCAAAACAAAGTCACAGCCATCTCAATTAACGGAGGGACTTTCATTGTCAAATCAAACAAGCATTCAAACAATTGAACCGCACGGCGGAATACTGATTAACCGTGAAGTTTCAACACAACAACGCCAACATTGGTTAGAAACGGCAGAAGCACTTCCTAAAGTGACTTTAAACCCTTGGAGTTTATCCGATCTTGAATTGATCGGTATCGGTGGTTTTAGTCCACTGACAGGGTTTATGGGTGAAAAAGATTATCTTAACGTCATTGAAAAGGTCCATCTAGACAATGGCTTAGTTTGGAGTATTCCCATTACATTACCTGTCACACAAACAGAAGCTGATGCGTTAGATATCGGTCAAAACATTGCGCTTTATGGTGAAGACAACGTATTATACGGTATTTTAGAACTGACAGAAAAATACACGTATAATAAAGAAAAAGAAGCTCGCCTCGTTTATGGCACAACAGAAGAAGCACATCCAGGTGTTAAAAAAGTTTTTGAAAAAGGCGACGTTTACTTAGCGGGACCGATTCATTTAATCCATCGTCCAAAACATGATGCATTTACTGATTTTCATTACGATCCCTCAGAAACACGTCAACTCTTCCAAGATTTAGGTTGGAACACCGTGGTCGGCTTCCAAACACGTAACCCTGTCCATCGCGCACACGAATACATTCAAAAATCAGCGCTTGAAATTGTCGATGGCTTGTTGTTAAATCCTCTTGTTGGTGAAACAAAATCAGACGACATTCCAGCAGATGTCCGTATGGAAAGCTATCAAGTGATTTTAAAAAATTACTATCCAGAAGACCGTGCACGTCTCGTGATTTACCCTGCCGCGATGCGTTATGCAGGTCCTCGTGAAGCTGTGCTCCATGCGACTGTACGTAAAAACTACGGTTGTACACACTTTATTGTCGGCCGTGACCATGCAGGGGTGGGCGATTATTACGGCACTTATGAAGCGCAAGAATTCATCTCTCAATTTGAAGCGGAACTTGGCATTCAAATTTTAAAATTTGAACATGCCTTTTATTGTAAAGCGTGTGGCAATATGGCAACAGCCAAAACTTGTCCACACGACAGTTCACACCATCTTCACCTCAGTGGAACGAAAGTCCGTGAAAAATTACGTAACGGCGAACCTTTACCAAAAGAATTTTCACGTCCAGAAGTTGCTGAAGTACTTATTAGAGGCTTAAGAGAATCCAAATAAGAGGAGCTGTTTCATATGTCTGAGTCCCAAAACATTACTTGGCATGATTCAGAAATCACAAAAGCTGAACGCCAAGCACGCCATAACCATAAAAGCGCCATTCTATGGTTTACTGGCCTGTCCGGGTCAGGAAAATCTACAATCTCTGTCGCATTAGAAAAAGCACTATTTGAACGCGGCTTAAATACCTATCGTCTTGACGGGGATAATGTCCGCCACGGATTAAACAATAACCTAGGATTTAGTCCAGAAGACCGCCAAGAAAATATTCGTCGCATTGCTGAAGTGAGTAAATTAATGGTAGATGCCGGGTTAATCACACTTACGGCCTTTATCTCTCCATATAAAGCGGACCGTGATCGCGCACGAGAAATTGTAGAAGACGGAGAATTTATCGAAATTTACACAAAAGCCTCCGTGGAAGCTTGCGAAAAACGCGATCCAAAAGGGTTATATCAAAAAGCAAGAAAAGGTGAAATTCCTGAATTCACCGGTATTAGCGCTCCCTATGAGGCCCCCGAACATCCTGAAATTGTTATCGATACAGAACAAACATCTATAGAAAGTAGCGTTCAATATATCATTAATTATTTAGAAGTGCATCACTATATTCCTTCCACTCAATAATCCGCATGTCATACAAAACAACGGGATGTTAGCAGCGGTTAGGTCATGCTTAAAATATCATGATATGTAATGATTCAAATCTCGTTTATAAGGTTTAAATGTCATCGCCAACAAGGTTCATAGTCATATGAATGTTGTTGGTTTTTTTAATATAGTCGTTTCTATCCCCTTACCCCTTCAAACATTTTCACTTTTTAAATAAATCTTTCCCACATGATAAAAATGATTTATGTTGATTCAAAATTATTTATTAGACATCCTTATCGTAAATGATTGCTATTAACCAAACGTAATAATTAATAATTATATTAAAAAAGTTTATTGACAATAATATTGCCAATAACTATGATTATATTAAACGTAAACGTTTTCAGTTTATAAAGTATACATTTTATTTTGACATCAGGAGGTTGAATATGGCGAACTTTTTAAAACCCGCTAGACATATTGATCCACTGCCCAAAGAGCAAGTCGACGATACATATAAGAAACTAAGATTTCAAGTTTTTCTTGGAATATTTCTTGGGTACGCGGGCTATTATTTATTAAGAAAAAATTTCTCTCTCGCAATGCCGGCTTTAATCGATGAAGGTTTCAGTAAAGCTGAACTGGGTTTCGCGTTATCCGCGATATCAATAGCATACGGGTTTAGTAAATTTGTGATGGGGACGGTCAGTGACCGGAGTAATGCACGAATATTTTTAACGCTTGGACTCGTTTTGTCTGCAATTGTGAATTTATTAATGGGTTTCATTCCAGCATTAACATCAAGCATTTCAATCATGTTTATTTTATTATTTTTGAACGGTTGGTTCCAAGGTATGGGATGGCCACCATCAGGCCGTGTGTTGGTACACTGGTTTAGTGTAAGTGAGCGTGGTAGTAAAACTGCCATTTGGAACGTTGCGCATAATGTTGGTGGTGGGTTAATGGCCCCTATCGCACTAGCTGGCGTCGCTTTAACTGGTACATTGTCATTTGGCTATTTAAAAGGTTTTGAGGGGGTCTTTATTTATCCTGCTCTTATCGCACTCATCATCGCCTTTTTCTCATATGTACTCGTTCGTGATACACCTCAATCGGTGGGCTTACCTCCAATTGAACATCATCGTAACGACTATCCAAGTCATTCACATGAAACGTTAGAAGTTGAACTGACTACAAAAGAAATCTTATTCAATTACGTTTTAAATAATAAATGGGTATGGATGATTGCAATCGCAAACATTTTTGTTTATTTTGTCCGCTATGGCGTACTAGACTGGGCACCTACTTTCTTAAATGAAGCGAAAGGATTTGATTTAAAAGCATCCGGTTGGGCATATTTCCTTTATGAATGGGCCGGTATACCTGGTACATTACTCTGTGGTTATATTTCAGATAAAGTATTTAAAGGGCGTCGTGGTCCTGCAGGATTTATTTTCATGTTGGGGGTAACAGTAGCTGTTATTGTTTACTGGTTAAACCCACCAGGAAACCCTTGGGTCGACAACATGGCATTAATCGCAATTGGGTTTTTAATTTATGGTCCTGTAATGTTAATTGGGCTTCAAGCGCTAGACTATGTACCTAAAAAAGCTGCTGGAACTGCCGCTGGTTTAACTGGTTTATTCGGTTATCTCGGTGGCGCTGTGATGGCAAATATCATTATGGGTATTGTTGTAGATGCATATGGCTGGGATGCCGGTTTCATCTTATTAACAGTTATCAGTGTGCTTGCGATGGTAAGCTTTATCTTCACTTGGAATAAGCGCGGTCAAGAAGTTGTGAAATCCTAATTTTTCATAACCTTATTACTGTAATTAAATAGCCTACAGCGTTCCTTTTGGGATAAACGCTGTAGGCAATTTATATATGCATATGAACGTGGATGTCTATACGCTTTTTATTTTAAATCTTTTAAATAACTGCGACCATACTCTGGTGCTTTGACACCAAAGTTATCCGCAATCGTGGCGCCAATAGAACTGAACGTTGTATCAGTTTCTAATGCACGGCCTTCTTTAAATTTCGGACTATACCATAACACTGGAATATATTCGCGTGTATGGTCTGTCCCTTCTGCCGTTGGGTCATTTCCATGGTCTGCTGTAATGATTAATAAATCATCTTCACGCATGTGGCCAAATAATTCAGGTAAGCGATCATCAAA
>NZ_JAANBJ010000006.1:0-19900 GCF_011394325.1 Staphylococcus sp. 11007852
AAAAAGCTATATTTTTTCTAACCTTGTAACAGAACAGGAATAATATAAGGATTTTAGGTGTATGAATAAAACATTAAAAGCCCACTATTAAATAGCGGGCTTACAGACAAGTTTATGAAAATGAAAAAATTAAGATCAAACTTAATTATTCCCCGTGTTGTTCTACCCTTTTAAAAACAATATAAACCAAATTAAAATAGAAAGTAGAAAGGCTATTATGGGTCTTTTGGAAATACACGATTACATTAACGCTGCAACAGAACCCTCTTTTTATTTAGTCTTTAATAACCCTACCATTCCACTTGTTAAATCTAATATATATAAAACAAAATAATATAATTGTAGACACAATATACATTATAATGGTTAATGTCATAGGTATGTTATTTTCTATATACATATGAATATAACGTGTAGAATATGTTGTTGGCATATAAAACCAAGAATGATCTCCTAAAACTTCTAATCCAAAGTAGACATTAAATATAAAATTTAAGATTCCAATAATGATACTAAGAATACTCTTAAAAAAAACACCGAATATAAACAATATTATTAATGTTATTATATTAAAAACAAAAGAAGAAACGAAGAAAAACAATGTAATGAATACATTATTTGTGTGTATAAATAAATTTATGACAGCTATAATTATACAAAGTGAAGTAATTGAATACGAGAAAAACAATACTGAAAGAGCCCAATTTATCCTTTTAGGTTTACTTAGAATATGATTAAAATGACCAATATTTTCTTCAAAATTGATTACTTGGTACACATTTATGGACAGAAATATAGAGACCATTACATTAAAGCTAGATGTATAAAGACTTATCTGATCGTCATCCCAAGTTTTAGAATTAATATAAAAATTTATAAAAAAAACAAATATAAAACTTATTAGTATCGGTAAGTATGTTAAAAATTGATTAGAAAATTTCAAGTTGCATACTCTTAATTCATTAATCATTATAATCTCCAACTTTTTTTAGTGTTTAAAATTGTAAATATTATATATGTGACAATTGAAACAATTATAGAAATATATAGGGACTCTAAATCGTTAAAATATTTAGAATATTTATCGACTGTTAGGCCATTAGGAAGTATACCGAGAGTAATAAGGGGGATTTTTTGCATTATAGCCCATGGAGATAGCCAAAATACACTCTTTAGTGTTAAAAATATAATACTAAATATAGATAATACTAAATTTACAAATATAGTAAGAAAAATCCCTAGGTACCTAAGCAACAAAAAATTCAAAGGAATTAATGGGATAGCCACCCAAAAAATTATTAATATAGTTGCTAATAATAAAGAAGGTTTTATAGGACTAGGACTTATCAAAAAATCACCTACAAGCGCTACTATATACATCATAAGGCCGTGTATTAAAAAAGCGAAAGATATTATGAAAATTTTCGCTTTAATTTCTTTTGTTAAATCCCAGTTATTACTTAAATAAAAGTTAAACATCTTATTTCGAGTTTCTATCATTATTAGTGAGTAACAAGCTAAACACACTACAATTGGTATAAATGCAATAGGCCAAAGATTAAATAGTAATGTAATATAAGGAGATAATCCATTGGGCGTTAAAGAATTACTTTTAGCAAAAACTGCTGTAAATATAGAAAAACATAAAAATACTAAAGGGCTTAAAAATAAAACATACATACTAAATGAGTTTTTAAATTTTAAAGCTTCTGCTTTTAAATACTTCATTAGCGATCCCCTTTCGTAATATTGAAGAATATCTCTTCTAAATTTTCACTTTTATTATTTATCTGCTGATATTTTAATTCTCCATCATGTATAATCCCAATATGATCAGCTAATATTTGAATTTCCCCCAAAATATGACTAGATATTATAACACTCGTCCCCTTCTGTGTTATTGATTTCAAAAGTTCTCTCAGTTCTTGTATTCCATATGGATCTAAACCATTAGAAGGCTCATCTAAGATTAGTATATCAGGCTTTTTTATTAATGCCATAGCAATTCCTAGTCTTTGTTTCATCCCTAAAGAAAAGTCTTTAACTTTTTTCTTAGAATCAACATCTAAATTAACTAATTTTAACACTTCATAAATATCTTCAAAAGAAATATTTTCGTTTAAACAGACTATTTTCAAATTATCTTGTGCACTGAGGTGATTATATGTTGCAGGTGTCTCAATTAATGACCCGACTTTATGTAAATCATCACGTACCATTGGCCTATCATCTAAAAATATCTCTCCTGAATCTTGTTGAATAATACCACATATAATTTTTATTAATGTTGTTTTACCCGCACCATTTATTCCTAAAAGACCATAAACTTCATTGTTTTGCAGGCTAATATTGATTTTATTTAGGATATGTTGGCTTTTAAATTTTTTTGAAATATCTCGAGTAACTAACTTTGTCATGAATAAAAACTCCTTTTAGTTATTAACTAGCTTTTTTTATAGGTTTTTTAATCAACTGATAAATGTCCAGTTCCCCATGTCCATATTTCTCATAAGGTTTATTCACACTAGATGTTCCATTGTCGTACAATATAGTAATAGCCTTTTGAGGATTTTCCTCAAGAGAATAATAATCTATTATTAACGCCAAGGCTCCAGAGACTTTCGGAGCAGCTAAGGATGTTCCTGCTTGATAAATATATCGACCATTATTTGCAGTAGTTAATATGTTTTCTTTATGCATGTATCCATCATCAATCCATTTATCATGGCCATACTTATTTAAGTACTGATACGATCCCCCTGGAGCAACAATATCTGTGTAGTGCTTACCATAGTTTGAAAACTCCGAAAGATTTCCGTTTTGGTCGGTAGAACCAACTGTAACAACGTTTTCCAAAGATGCTGGAACATCATAAACCCTACCATCACCATCCTTATTATAATTACGCTGACTGTTAATTTGCTTTATATTATTTACATCTATACCATTATTACCATTTGCGGCAACAACAAGACTCTTTTTTTTCTTAGCATAATTAATTGCTTTTTGCAAAGCATTGTATTCTACTTTTTCATCATTTCTAAAAACTGCTTTTTGTTTTTTATCTAGGATTATATAACTTCCGACACTTATATTTATCACTTGATTGCCATCATCTGCTGCGGTTACTATGGCATTAGCAACCCATAACATCTCTGTCTTTTTACTACCAAAGACTCTGTACATATTAAATTTATTCTTAGGAGCAACACCTACTAGTCTACCATTCGCACTTGATTGACCAGCCACCATCGTGCCGTGGCCTTTCTTGTCAATTAAATAGTCAATAGTTCCTTTTTCATCTGATTCAGTTCCTCTAAATCCATTTACTGGAACTAAATTCTTTGATTTATTTGAATGGTTATATTTTAAATCTTCATGGTTCATAGTAATACCCGTATCTATGATAGCTATTTGGGTTTTGTTGTTTTTAGGAAGATTTTCATAAATCATACCATTTTTAGTTACTCTATTCATATCCCATTGTCTTGAAAAGAGTGATTCAGTTGAACTTATGGGGGGGTATATACTCGTTGTCCTTTCATTATTATTACAAGTAGAACAAGTCAAATTGATGTATCTAATTGCTTTTCTGTGTAATGAAAGTTTCTTTGCCGTTTTTGATTTTGTTTTAATTTGAGCGATTTTCAATTTAGGTATCCTATAAACAACTTCTACTGACTCATTTTTGATTAACTTTTCAAATTCTAAAGTATCTATGTATTCAACACTATAATATTGATAATCTTGTGCCAATGTAAGTTTATTCGGTATTAACAAACTAACTAACATTATGCTAAATAGAATTTTTTTTATAGGAATCACCTTCTTTTTAAAATAAAATCTAAGACTTCATGTGGATCTGGCATAACAACATTTTTTTTCATTGTCCTTGAAGATATCTCAAAGCTATTACGAATATTAGATGGATAAATTGAAATACCATAGTTTTTCAATTTATCTATATTTTTTTTGGTTATTGGGTTCTCCCACATTAGTAAGTTCATATTCGGGAAAATGTACAGTTTATCAAACGACGTATGGCATATGGTTAATAATAAATTGTCACAAATTCCATTCGCTATTTTATTTATTGTATTAGCAGTCGCTGGAATTATTAATACCTTTTCATGCTTTTTAGAAATATCTATATGGTTTAAAAAAGGATTTTCTGCTTCATCATAATAATTATCACAAAATTGCTTCAGTATATTAGCATTGACAAATTTTTTTCCATTGCCAGAGGCTAGTATATTAACTTCATCATACTTAGATTTTAATTCAATAATATAGTGGGTTATATTGATACTATTAATAGAACCACATAAACATAGCAAAACATTTCTACTCATTTGTTAAACCTCCTAATTAAGATATTAAAAATGCATTAGTCCAGTTCTTACCTTTAAGTAAAGAGGGGTTTTTGTGAGTCATTAAAGTTATTAAAACTCCTAATTCTCCTTCAAGAATACCCAATTTGCTCTTTTTAATTTTACTGTTATTTTTTTCATTTATATCTAAGAAGTTTAAATTATCGTTTTCTGTATAGTGAGATAAAATCTTCTCTTCTACTTTTTCAAGATAATCATCTACATTAGGGTCCTTAAAATACAAATTCATTAATTTTAGCATTATAAGATGTGAGGATAATCCATGACATATAGTTGGACTTATCAAATTAACAAAGCCATCGTTTAATACTTGATACATAATATCCTTCGACAAACCTTTAATATAACTGTCATCTAAAGCTATGCTAATTAAAAATAGTGTTCGCATGATAGCAGTATTTCCGTAACACCAACCATTTCTTATATAATTTATATTGTTTTGTTCTTTTATAAAATTATACCGATATAACCACCTTAAATCTTTACAAAATCTATTTTCAACAATATATGCCGCCATATCTTTAAGTGTTTGTCTATGATTCTCTATAGTAATTCCTTGTATATAGCTTAATGCAAACAGAGATATAGGGCCTAAAATTCCATGTGCTAAACCCAGATTAATATTTCCTTTTTTAAAGTATTCTTTATCTTTTTCTAAAAACTGGTTTTCTCTCGAAATAGTCCAACCTTCGTAAGAATAATGAATATCTCTAAAATACTTTAAAATATTTTTCAAATGTAAAGTAACATTACTGTTATATTGAACTCTATTTAATAAATACCTTCCAATTCCGGACAATCCACTTATAACATCATAATCTATAGGGTTTAACCCTTTTTTTCTTAGGTTATCTATTTTTACATATATGTTTTCTATAATTACAGCGTCTATTTTTTTTAATAAATTTTGATAGTTCTTCCCATCTTGAGATGCTAGATCTATCGAAAATCCCATGCCTGACAGGCCGCTAAACAAAGATTCATTAAAGGTTCCATTAGATAAGCTTTTAGAAAGCTCCACTATATACTTATATGATATTTGTTCAGTGTTAGTATTGAAAGCCTTTTGATAGGATTCTAGATAAAGAATGATACCAGGTATGCCATGAGATAAAGTTCCTGGTTCCCAAAATTCTGTTTTAGAAGACGCAAAGTTAAGAAAATTTTCTACATCTGAAATCTCCTTGAATTTTCTTTCAAGAATTTCATTAATATCAATCATTCTTTTCACCTGACCAATGTTTTTGAGTCTTAATAATTTCTTTTACAATTGACAATACAAATTTTTCTTTTTCCTTATTTATTCCAAATATTCTATTACACCTCATATGAATTAAACTTCCTACAATCCTCTCCCTTTTGGCTGTTAAAGGTTTTGATAACGAACCTTCAAGCAGTGTTAATACATTATTTTTATCATCAAAAGCACTAAATATATCCTTATACTCATTCCTCAAGTATTCGAAATTATTTTTAGGGTTACACATTCTAACAAGTTCGTTCTTTATTATTCTAATTTCTTTAGTTCTATACGAAGTAGAAACATAGTTGTCTACTATGTCCTCCCTCTCATAATTAGTAATATTAGCCTTTTCAAACAAATAAATTATTGAAATAGCAGTAATATATTCTTTTTCAAACTCAAATTGATCCCTAATTATATTCACTGCCACTCCTGTATCATAATCAAAAAATTCCTCTATTGCATAGATGGCATTTTCGCCACCATATCTATAATACTCAGGTATAAACTCAACAAATTCAAAAGAGCTTACTTCTGTGTACATTTTAACATTAGTAAACCATTTGTTTAAATTATCAAACAATTCTTTATAATCCTCATTATAACGGTATATTCTGAGTTTCAAAAAATCTTTATCATCTATGTATCTAATAATAAAGTAACTATCTAAAAGTTTATTGTACTTATTCTTTTCCATTAATGGGTTTAAGTATTGGACTATAAACTCATCTTGAAACTCTCTATTTATATAAATATGAATAGAAAGCCAATTTCTATCATATTGTATATCTTTGTTTTTGTTTTTAGGTATTTCTATTTTAGGACCTGAAAAGTTTCTTTTTTTATATATTGGTGTGACTATTTCGTATGTGTATTTATTACTTGAATTAGGGACGAATGTCTCAACCAAACGTACTCTTTTATTTTTTTTGTATTCTTTCATTAATAAATAGCGGTGTGATGATAGCTCTAAATTTAACAACAGTTTATTGTCTCCGTATATTAAATTCACCATATTGGGAATATCAAATTCTTTTTTATATTCTAAAAATAAATTATCCCATTCGTCACTTTGGGGCAATGCTAATACCGAACTGTTAATTTTCCACGAAGCTAATCTAAGAACAACATTTTTATATCTAATTCTAGGAAGGTAACTGAACGCATCTATACTAAACTCATTTAGTGGTTCAATAATCTTTACAGATTCCATAGACACTTCTTTTAGAAATCTGTATAAATTTGACGATTTAAAAAAGTTAAACATGTTATTAGATTCAAATAGAACTCTTTTATTTAATGAACTAGAGTATAAGTATAATTTGTTTATTGTTGCACCTACGTAAAGTTCATCCAAACTAAGATCCTTTCCTCGTTTCGAGCAATTTGTCCCTAAATTAACAATATAGTCAAAAGAATCATTATTAAACAAAACGTTTTGATGTCTTGGATACTTAGGCAATTCATTAATAGAGACCATTTCTATATCATCATTTTCCATAAATTTTTCATAATAATATTTTTTCTCTCTTTCAAGCTCTAATAAGTATTTTAAGTCGATAAGATGATGAAATCTTCCAAAAGTTGCTCCAGCATTAGATGAAGTTGTTATAGGACTGATAACTATTAACTCACTATAACTATTAAAAAACTTTCCTATATAAAGTTCTGAATATATATCAGAACTTATAGGAGCATGATATTCATTTACTTTATTTTCTTTAATTAATTTTTGAAAGTCTATATCATTTATTTCAACTTCACCATTAGTTTTTAAAGCTTTTAAATATTTTTGTTTTAAAAAATCTATATTATTACCCTGGTCTTCACCTTCTGTATAAATTAAACTTCCAAATCCTTTAATTTCTGAAATCAAATCTTTTACATTTACCAACTGTTCAAATCCATAATGTTCTAAAAACTGCTTTTGAAAATTTTTAAGATTACGGCTTCCTATATTATTTTTAGACAATAACCATAACAAATAAGCCGCTTCACTGATTCGTTTGGAAATGTTTTCATTTAATACATTTGTGACAAAATCTACTTTAGTGTCAATCTGTAGATAGTTTCTACACGGGAATAGCGCTTCCATGTCTTTTATTATATTTAAATATAACTCACTTCCATCTCCAATTTCACATTCTTCATATGCAATTATTGAACTATTTATACTTTCAAGCTTCTTCTTAAATTCTTCGTTGCAAAAACATAATTTATCTAATATATATTGAAAGTTATTTTCATTAGACAACGGGGGCCTAACGTCCGAATAAATAACCTCTTTAGTTATTAGCGTATGAATATATTTTTTTATTTGTTCTTGATCTTTAATATCGAATTCAACGCTAATTTCCTCGACTAGTCTCGCAAAACTAATATCTTTGTTTTCAACAGTATATTTTATATAGGATAAAATACAGCTATTTTTAATTGAAAAAGAACCACTTTCATTATTGTTTAGATAGACTGCAGTTTGTTCATATAGATAGATACGATCATTCACTATGTGACAACAATCATTCCAAATGACTTTTAAGTCTTTATAAAGACTATATGTAGATTCAATATAGCTGATAAGTTTATATAACCATTCGCCATCAATTTTCACGTATTTTTGGGCATTATTCCCCAACTTAATTTGAGTGTTTTCTTTCTTAAATTCACCTATATTTATACCACTTAATAGACCAAATGGAGTTGGTCTAATAGACATACGAATTAAATACTTTAATAAGCTTTCTTTTGTATCTCTGTTTTTTTTGTTTTTAGAATTTGAATACACATTATGTAAAGAATTATATAAATTTACTGTTGTAGTTAATATTGATTCTTTCACTAAAGAGTCAGATACTAAATATTCATAATTAATATTTTCTTTGTTTAAGTAATTATAAAAATAATTCAATGATAATAACGGGGTTCTTATCATACAAATTTTAGATGGTTCATATATGACATCCATATTTTAACACCTCAATTATAATAGATAGAGCCTATATAGGCTCTATCTTCATAAGTTTAACAACAATAACTATTGAAGCTACCAGTTTTAGCGCAACCAGGAGTACACAATGAGAAACTTGTAATACGTTCATCTCCAGATGAATCATTTGATTCTTTTTGCGCTTTGACTTGTACATCTAAATCAAGAATTTTTTCCATAGCAAAAAACCTCCTATAATTATCATGAAGTAAAAATATACTTCTATTAACATATTAATATGAATTGCAAAACAAATCAATTTTTTTAGGAACTTTAAATAATTTCAAGATTCAAGTATATATAAGATAAATAATAAATACTTTAATATAATAATATTATGATGACAGGAATGCTACATATCTTTGTAAAATTGATATTTCTATCAACTATTTTTATAGTTTTATTAAGATAGGGTTACTGGAATTAAAAATAATTATTGGTGATTGGATGGTTCTGTTGAGTGATGAAAAAGAATGGGGGAAAATTCACAGAAATTCTAGAACAAAATACAAAAAACTAATTAAAGAAATTTCACCAGTTCATTTAACAAATTTGATGTAATAAACTTTGAGAGAAAAAGAAAAACAGTTGCAAAAACAAATTGATTTTTGGCAATAAGAAATATGGTTTGAATTTTAAAATGAAAATTAAAGAGAGGTTAGTTAAATGGTCCTAAGTAAAAAAGCGGAAAAAATTTTAAAAAAGTTAAGAAATAGAGAGAAAGAATTTGAAAAAATGCTAGATGATCAAAAATGTCACATATAGCACTTTCTATGATTTTAAAATATTTATTAGAGGAAAAGTTTATCTATAATCATATTACAGGTAAAGAAAACATTTTTGATATTAAGGATCTAGAATGTAATAAAACAAAATTCGTTATTGGAGAAAAAGGAATATCGTATTTAGAAAATAAAAAATATGTATTACTTTCTAAAATAATACCAATTACTACCGCTATATTAGGTTTGGTTATTTCATTCTATAACCTTTTTTTGAATTGATTTTAATTTTGAATTTGTGGACTGATTTTCTCAGTCCACTTTTTGCAAGAGCATACGGTTTAATGACTTTATGGAACGAAGTGAAATAAAGTCTAGTATATTATACTTTAAATACTAAAGATACCCTAAAACCTTAGATAGAGGATTAAATTTTGTGAGGTGATTAAGATAAGTTATTCCATTATCCGAGTAGAAAAAATTAAAAGCAGCGTAAATACAACAGGCATTCAAAAACACGTGCAAAGAGAAAATGCTAATGATAGCAATGAAGATATACAACAAGAATTAACACAAGAAAATTATGATTTGGTAAATGAGGAACCGATTAATTTTAACGACGAGATAGAAAAAAATTGAAGAACGCTATACAGTTAATCGAGCAATCAGAAAAGATGCAGTAAAGCATGTAGATGGTATTGTAACAACGGATAAAGATTATTTTGATAGTTTAACATTAGAACAGACGAGAGATTATTTTAATGATTCTCTAGATTTTATAAAAGATGAATATGGAAAAGAGAATATCTTATATGCAACTGTTCATATGGATGAGGCTACTCCACATATGCATTTTGGTTTTGTTCCGATCACTGATGATGGCAGATTATCTGCAAAACAGATGTTAGGAAATAAGAAAGCTTTTACATATTTTCAGAATAGGTATAACGAGCATATGAATCGTAGGGGTTATAAGTTAGAACGTGGAGAGTCTAAACATATTACAGGTGCAAAACATGAAGAAATGAACGTTTATAAGCAAAAGACGAATTATCATAAGCAAGAAATTGAAAGACAACAAAAAGAAGTTGAATCGTTAAAAGATAAAAAGCAAAGTATGGAAAAAGAAATGAACGAACAAATTGCATCTTCTAAGGCTCATATAGACGATTTACAGGTAAAATATAAAGAATTAGGGAAATGTATCAAAAAGATAAAGAACGTCTAGAAAAGCCTTTAAATGTTGAATATGAGAAAGAAACAAAAACAGAAGGTGGATTATTCAATAGAGAAGAAGTTCAAACAGGCAATGTGGTACTTAAAGAAAGTGATTTTAATGAGTTATTAGAACAATCTAAATCAGCTAATCGTATTTTAGAACGGTATGAAGATTTAAATAATGGAACTGAAATAGCAAAGTTAAGAAATGAGATTGATGATTTAAAGTAAAATTTAGATAAAGCAGTTGAATTTCATGAAGAAGATGAGCAAGATATAAAACAATTAAACTCAGAAAACAAACGATTAAAAAATGAAAACCAATCATTAAGAACTGAGAATAAAAAACAAGTTGAGGTAATTAATGGGGTTAAAGATGCGTTTTATAATACTATGAATGCTTTCGAAAAGGTTATAGGAAAAGAAAAATTTAAAAACTGTGTTTTGAAAGTTGACAAAATGTTAAATAGTAATCAAACTTTTAGAAATTTAGTTGTTGGTTTTGATGATAAATATAAAGAAGTATTTATGCGTAATGATAAGTTAAACCTAGCAAAAGAAAATATGTATGTATCTCAAGATATTAGTATTAAAGATATGGATAAGCGGATAATAGAATCAGAGTTAGAAACATCTGAAGGTTTCCTATCGATTGAAATTGATTTGAGTGACGAAGATTTTAAAGCATATTTAGAAGAGCCAGAAAAATATATAGTTGCTGTTTCAGTGACTATGGATGAAGAATCTATTTTTGTATCTTTGGAGGATGTATAGTTAGATAAACCGTTAGAATTTGATAAAGATTTAGGACTAGGAGAATCACACGAATTGGACGTGGAATTCGATTTAGAGTTAGAACGGTAAATGAGGAAGTTAAAGCTTGTAACTTTCTTGAGATATAAGGGATAGAGTATGTTTTATGCCGAGAAAACTTATTGGTTGGAATGGGCTATGTGTTGTTGTGATGGTAATTTCTTTTTTTGTTTTGATAATACAATTAAAAAGATCGACGATATCAATATGAATTATTTTAGATATAAGCAATTTAATAAAGACGTAATCACTGTAGCCGTTGGCTACTACCTAAGATACGCACTTAGTTATCGTGATATATCTCAAGTATTAAGAGAACGTGGTGTTAACGTTCATCATTCAACAATCTACCGTTGGGTTCAAGAATATGCTCCTATTTTGTATCAAATTTGGAAGCAAAAGCATAAAAAAGCCTATTATAAATGGCGTGTGGATGAAACATACATCAAAATAAAAGGAAAATGGTGCTATTTATATCGTGCCATTGATGCAGATGGTCATACATTAAATATTTGGTTACGTAAGAAGCGAGATAATCATTCAGCATATGCGTTTATTAAGCGACTTATTAAACAATTTGGTAAACCTCGAACGATAATTACAGATCAGGCACCTTCAACAAAGGTGGCAATGTCTAAATTAATTAAAAATTTTAAACTTAATCCTAGCTGTCATTGTACCTCCAAATATCTTAATAACCTCATTGAGCAAGATCACCGTCATATTAAAGTGAGAAAGACAAGGTATCAAAGTATCAATACGGCAAAGAATACTTTAAAAGGTATTGAATGTATTTACGGTCTATATAAAAAGAACCGCAGGTCTCTTCAGATCTACGGATTTTCGCCGTGCTACGAAATTAGTCACATGTTAGTCAGTTAAGGGAATATTACCATGTTAAAATGATAATTAGTTATATTTTTTCTGATTTTGCAACAGAACCAAAAGTTATTAATGATAAAGTTCCATCAATAATATCAACGGTACTTAAAATGAAGCAAATTTTTAGTCTCAAAAAATATTAATATTATACATTTAAACACCTATACGTCTAAGACTACACTTATCGACGTTGAATAAATCTTCTAACTATCTAAAAAGAACCATAGGTCTTATGAAGAAAGCCATGGTTCTTCATAAGACCACATTAATTCAAGCATGCTCTTAAAGCACCAAAACTTATATTTTCATTTTTATATTAAAACAGTAACAGCGATTTCATTTTTCTAAATTCGGCAGTTTACGTTTTGGTAAGTTCTGCTCTAGAGCATAAGCTGCTTTCAAAAGATTGTTATCCTCGTTTTTAAAACCGATCAGCGTTAAACTTTGTGGTTCTTCATTATCGTCTCTATTGTAAGGAATGGTAATAACAGGCGCTCCTGCTACTGACGGCAAAAGAATTTCATCAGCATTATAAGAAATTATAAAATCAAGATTATCCATTCGCTGATATTCTTTTAATCTATTTTGCGCTAATTTAATTTGTGATTCAACAAATTTATTGTCGTCATTTCTTGTTTTATTTGCCATTTCAATCAAATATTGTCCATACTTCATCCTTTTGTTTTTGTCTCTTTGATTATAGTCAATAAGTTGACTCAAGGTTTTAAAAGGAAGTCTATTTTCCTCAGAAAAACGATTAACAGCAAACTTAAATTCATTGTTAATTATTTCAGCATTGTTTATATTTTCTTGATTAACTTCAACATCATAAGTTCTAGCTCCTAGCTTATGAAGCAAAATTTTAATATTTTTAGCAGAATCATCATCAAGTTTTTTTGAAATACCTACTTTAGCAGATTGTAATGCATTTAATGGCAATTTATTCACTTTTATTTTTTTACCTGAATCTATATTCATTAGATTATACATAACAATAGTATCCATTACATTTCTTGTTATAGGACCTATTGTGTCTAACGAAGGCGATAAAGGGAATACTCCCTGATTTGATACTCTTTCATGAGTGGGTTTAAATCCCACAACAGATTGAGCATAAGATGGTGAAATGATTGACCCAGTAGTTTCAGATCCTACTGATGCAACACCTATATTTGAAGTTATACTTACAGCACTACCTGAGCTCGATCCTAATGGTGAAATTTTCAATTTCCCGTAAGGATTTTGAGTTTGTCCGCCTTTAGAACTGTATCCATCTGGCATTTTGAAACTCATAAAATTAGCAAGCTCAGATAAATTTGTCTTAGCTAAAATAATAGCATCACTATTCTTTAATTGTGACGTAACTTTTGCATCCCTATTCGGATAAAAGTTGCGTAATATATGAGTTCCTGCACTAGTAGGCATGTCTATAGTGTTAATATTATCTTTTAAAGTTACAGGCAATCCATATAAGGGCTTATGTTCTTCATTCGGTCTTTTGTCATATTCCTTCGCCAATTTAATTGCGTTAGGGTTAATTTCGAGAATTGAATTTAGTCCCTTTTCTCGTTGGTCTATATATTGAATTCTATCTAAATAAAAAGCAGTAATTTCTGTATAAGTTAATTGCCCCTGTTCTACAGCTTTCTGTAATTCTTGTATGCTTTTTTCAAAGATCAGGTGTTTCTTGCTCCGAACGCTTTTTAAATCAATACCTTTTAATTGCTTATTAACATCATTATTTATTTTTTCTGTATTATACTGTGCGTATTTTAAAGGAGCTTGTTTAAAGAAGAAAAAATACACAGTGATTAATATACTTAAAATGATAATAACTATGAGCGTTGTAAATATAAATATTTTTTTCATACTATTCCTCTTTTTCGTATCGATATAATAGAAGTTATCAAAATAAATAAAATATAGATATAAAATTATTTAAAAAATGTATAGCAATGGTGATCTCTAATCTTCTTGTTTTTAAGTATATTAATGACAATATTATGCCGGAATAAATATACGGTAAAAACCCAATGATGTCATTTCCGTTATGCAAAAATACAAAGAATACTGTACTTACTAACATTCCAATAAATAAATGATTCCGAAAAATTATTCTTAATATGAATCCACGTGCTATTATTTCTTCAACAAATGATGGTATAATTGCGATACTTATTAACAATCCCCAAAATGGAATATCTTTATACATCGCCTGAACAATTTGAGTATTTAAGTTTTGTTGTGACACAAAATTCATATATATTAAATTAATAGAAAATAATACTAAAAATCCACCAGTTGTATACATAAGTTCCTTTATAGAGAAAAGTTTAAAATTTAATAGTTTGATACTGGATCTCAAAGTAATACATATAGCTATAATTAATACGATTACTGATGCAACAACAAATAAAATATTCTTTATTACAAGGCTACTTAATGTAAAAGCGAATATAAATAAAATAAATAAAACTATCATTTTGGCGATACTTTTGAAATATGGTTCCTTATTAACCTTAAAATCCTCTTTAAATATGCTATTTAATGTTTGCAAAATTTAGTTAACCTCCTATATCTTTTTGTTTAAAAATTCAAATTTATTTATTAAAAGAAAACTGACACTTAATATATACATTCTACTTTATAGTTTGTTTTATATCACAAAAATTAATATATTATTAATTACTATTTAAGATTATCAATCGCTAGTATGTCGAAATTTTATGTTACTGAAGTTAGAATCTAACAATACTTATAAATATTTTAGGATATGTTTTGGGAATGAATGATATTATCTTCGGTCTTTTAACTGTAATATTTTGTTTAGTTGAATTGTATAAGAGTTTAAAAAAGCCTGAAAAATTAAATATATATGGATTCTTGTTTTTTAGGATTGTGGTGTGTACTTTGAGTTTTATAATTATAGGAAATATATTTTAGACCTTGTCGAATGGTCGGCTTAATAGCTCACGCTATGCCGACATTCGTCTTCAAGTTTAGTTAAGGGCTCTGCTCATTGATCAATAAATTTTCTCGGCATAAATACGTTCTCTAATTATTACGGTTAGCATGCCAACTAATAAAAACATTACAAACAAAACCTACAAATCCACAAAATAACGCCGGTAAAAATGTTGTTTGTCCAATATAAAAAACAGCTAAAAATATCAAAATACCAACTACTATACTTATTATCCACTGATTCATTTTCATGACTTAAATCACTCCTTTTTAACAAATTTTATCACAAGTATTATCGCTTTACAGGTCTAATTTTCGTCGTTATAATCTATTTGAATACCGTAAGGGCGCACTTATACGTTCTGTCAGAACGCGTGTAAAAATCATAATCGACCTTCGTCGATTTTTTTATTTTAAATTCAAAGAAACGGCTTGAGATATTCCGAGCAGTTATAAAAATTAATTTGCGTTGAATATTGCTACTGCATTCTGGAAAAAGTGATGCAGATTTATAGCCAATAACTTTTTTGAATTCCATCGACGATACGGCGTCGAAAGAAAAATAAACAGACCGTACGAAAGAAAAAGCTATCCCAGATAAAATGGGGTAGCTTTTATTTTTTATGTCCTTATTTTGAATTTTAAAGGGTATTTTGAAGCCTTAGAGGTAAATTTACCTAAAAGTTCATATATCCTCTTAAAACGCAAATATGAGCCAAATAAAAACACAAATCCATCGCTTTGAGTATGCTTAAAATATGTTGAAAACACTTGACTAATTGTAGGAAAGAATCGCCATGCCACGAAATTAGCATCATGTTAGCTAGTTAATACGAGGTGTTATTTTAAACATAAGGTTATATACTTATCTTTCTGACTTTGCAACAGAGCCAGATATTATTTTAAACAGGAGATTAAAAACTTATTTTTCAACTTTGTAATAGATCATCAAAATAATCTAATATAAACAATAGTTTATAAAGAAGTATACTTAGTCAATAAATCGATATAATAGTTGATAGTTTTCAAATATATTTCTTTGTTAACTCTTTCATATACTGCGTATGGACGTTCACCAGGTCCGAACATCAAAAAAGAGAAGTCCGCTCCTTTACCTCTTAAGAGGTTAGAGGCATCCGTTCCTCCTACAGTTGGCGCTTTGATAATATCATGATCAAAATGCTTATTTGCTAATTCGACACCTAAACAAACTAAATCATTATTACCATTTGTAAGAACTGGATCAAGGTCAAGATATATTTCTTGTTCTAAGTGAGCACCTTGTTCATTAAGAAAATCCAAATTCATATCCATCAATCATTTCACCTCTAATCATTAAGTTTTGATATATCCAATCTTTCATTTTTTAACCATTATTGAACTTATTACTATAAGTATTGTCAATAAAAAAAGAATAGTTCTCGCAATTATAACGTTGCGAGAACTATTCTTTCTTTTAACTTAATTTTACCAAAGGTAATCATTCAATATCACTTTATTATATCTATTAAATCCTTTTTGGATGCTTTATGCGCTGGTATCCATCCAAATACTATACCTATTAAAGTTGAAATTCCTACCGCAAGTAAAACAGAACTAATAGTTACTGAACTACGGATATAATCAGGTGTTAGACCATCAACTATAGCGGCTATGCCTATTCCAATAAATAAGCCAATGACCCCTCCAATTAAACATAAAATAATACTTTCAATTAAAAATTGTAACTCTATATCCCGTCCTTTAGCTCCAAAAGAACGACGAATAGCTATTTCTTCAGTACGTTCGGCAACAGAAATATACATGACATTCATAACTCCTATGCCTGCTATAAAAAGTGAAATACCTGCAACAGCAGCTACAAAATAAGTAATACCATCAAACACCTTATTTATATTTTTAGTTAATGCCTCAACGTCTGTATATTGATATGTACCTTCACCAGCTGAAGAACCCCTCTTATTTAATTTATCAGCAACACTATTAGCGGTTTCTTTTTTATCCACAGAATCATCGAATTTTATTTCTAATTGTGGCGCCGCCGGTTTTAAGTATGGTAAATAGCGTTTAAGTGTTTTATTGGGTACTTCTACAAGGTTAGGTGTTAACAAGTCACTTTTAATACCATTAACTTTAAAACCTACACCATCAATGTAAATAGTTTTGTTAACTGCCTTACCTTTAAAGAGATTTTCCGCAACATCTGAACTAACAATAGCTAAACGCTCCGAATTATCGTTATCATCAGTTGTAAAACCTTTTCCTTCGTCTATCTCTTTCGAAGATGATTTTCCTTTAACTGTAACATCTGTTTTTTTATCAACCGTTTTCGCAACACTGGTTAATCCGTTTTCTTGGTTCATTCTCACCGTCGCATCTTGTACTCCTTTGACTTGTTTAGCAATATCTAAATCTGATGAATTAAACGGTTTATAAACTTTTGATTGAGTGTTACTCGTTTGTTTTTCTGCAAACTCAATTCGTGCTGTGTTTTTTGAAGCACCAGCATCACTAAATTGTTGATTGGCTGTTTTTTTAAATCCGTTTCCTAATGACATAATCGTAATCACTGCTGCGATACCAATTATAATTCCTATCATTGTAAAAATATTACGTCGCTTATTTTTTAGGATTGAACGTAAAGCTATGTGAATAATGTTATTAAAGTTACTCATGAACGTTCACCTCTTCTTTTTGAATACGTCCATCTAATATGTGAATGATACGATCTGCTTGAGCAGCCACTTTTGGGTCATGGGTAACCATAATCATCGTCGTCTTTTGTTCTTTGTTTAACTTTAAAAACAAAGCCATAATATCTTGAGAAGTTTTTGAATCTAATGCGCCTGTCGGTTCATCTGCAATGATAAAATTCGGCTGATTAATGATAGCCCGCGCAATAGCGACACGTTGTTGTTGGCCTCCAGAAAGCTTATTTGGTACAAGTTGTTCTTTATCATATAGTCCTACTTCATGTAACATTGTTTTTACACGCTCTTTACGTGCTTTAGCGGATAAACCAGCATAAAGTAATGGAATGCTCACATTTTCTAAAATCGTATTGTTTTGAATCAATTTAAAATTTTGAAATACAAATCCAACCGTCCGGTTACGGATAGCAGCCAATTCATTATCTGAACGTTGTTGGTAGTTCTGACCATCGAACAAATAATCTCCTTCATACCCTCTATCGATGAACCCAAGTATATTGATGAGCGTACTTTTACCAGAACCAGAAGGCCCCATAATCGCCACAAACTCTCCTGAATCAATACGCAAGTGGATGTCTTTTAAAATGTGATTGGTTTCGTTGCCATTTTTAAAACTTCGGTTCACATTAATG
The DNA here is from genome assembly GCF_011394325.1 of Staphylococcus sp. 11007852. Taxonomy (NCBI): domain Bacteria; kingdom Bacillati; phylum Bacillota; class Bacilli; order Caryophanales; family Staphylococcaceae; genus Staphylococcus; species Staphylococcus sp. 11007852. The sequence continues at coordinate 18,563 of NZ_JAANBJ010000006.1, forward strand.
AGTTCTATCATGAAGACACCTCAACTTTTTTCCCATCTCTCAAATCACTATCAGGATTTTTGATGAGTTTATCACCTTTCTTAAGACCTTTTTTCAAAATGAGTTCTCCATTATTTTCATCATATTTAATTTGTCGCTTATGGACCGTCCCATCTTTATCAACCACAAAAACGTGATCATCTTTCGTTAATACAGACAATGGCAGTTTAATAGTGTCGAGTGGAATTTCAGCTTCTACTGAAAAACCATTGCGCACATCAAAATCTAGGTCCCCTATCATCACAGTATATTTCGAAGAGGCATTGTCATCTGCACCATTTGGGTTGTGTTCCGTTGGATTTGAGGCCGTCATCGCTTGTCCCTCTCCAGATTCTGTTCCACTCATAGCTGTTTGTCCGCCCGCATGTTGGTCTTGATCATAACTTGTCGGAAGTTCAGAAATATTTTTAATTTTTCCTTTTCCTTTTTTACCTGTGCTCGTCACTGTGACATTCACATCGTCACCGACTGAAATTTTATTCAAGTCAAACTCCGTGACCGTCGTCTTAATTTGAGGTTCATCAGCAATTAGTTTTAAAATCGGCTCACCGTTACCTACATTAGTTTTTTTAATATCCGATGCAATACCATTGAAAGTCGCATATACACTATCATTCACTTGACTATCATATTGATTTAGTTGCTTCCACGCTTGATTAATCGCTCTTTGATCTCCTTTAGCTTCTGCTTGACGCACTTGTTGATATAACTCATTGCGTTTATTCGGATTAATATCATAGTTAATAAGAGGGGTTCCTTGCGTGACACGTTGCCCTTCACTCACTTGTACACTAATAAAATCGCCCAATTGAGCATTATTTTGATAGGTTTTAATAGATTCGGGCGAAACTTTCCCCATTACTTTAATCGGACTTTCAGTTTTCACTTGATATATATCATAAGCTGCCTTGTCATGTTTGTTCATGCCCGTCACTGCTTTTGCGATAAATCCTGCAATAATTAATACGGTAATCCCTAGTATAGACAAGATAATAATTGATTTTTTCTTCAAAACTTTTACTCCCTTACTTTCAAATTTAAAATTTCTTAATTAAATATTATCATAGTCTAAGTATACCTATAGTTATTTTTAATCTATTTAAGTGAAGTTTAAGTCTACAAATTTTTAAATTTATTTACAATTGTCTGATGTCCATGTAACATATAAAAGTTAAAATATATAAGAATGGGGTTTAGAAGAATGAAAATTTTTGATTACGAAGATGTTCAACTCATACCGAATAAAAGCATTGTGAAAAGTCGTTCCGAAATTGATGCATCTATTCAATTTGGCCCAAA